>PKCT01000262.1 GCA_002862325.1 Phycisphaerae bacterium | reverse complement strand
TTGCTCGGAATCGCTGGAGCGTCGTTCGCCGGAAGGCGTCGCCGCAACGGCTGATCTCAGAATCGGATCTGTTCTTTCAAGGGTCGACCCTCTCTGCTCGGGGTCGGCCCTTGTTCTTCCTCATCCTCATCGGAATCGATCGAGCACCATCGAGTTGCCGGTCGTGGGGTCGGTGAAGAGGACCGTCTCGGCGGTGAAGTCGAGGTCGTAGGTCCGGGTTCCGTCGAGGACCAATCCGTCGTCCGTGAGGACGTAGCGGCCGGTCTGGACCCTGGTCTTGTCGCCGTACTTCGCTTCCGCGGTGTAGGTGCCGTCCTCGGCGAAGGTCACGCTTCCGAAGGTGAACGGACGCTCGGCCTGATTGCCTCGTCCTTCCCACGTCCCGGCGATCTGTCGGTTCGAGGCCGAATTCGTGCAGGCGGTGACCAGAGGCATCGCGAGGGCGATCGCGACCAGGCAGGCGTTCGACTTGACCATGTTGTTTCGCTCCTTTGGGTTCGAATCCGGGATCGGTGCGTCGGCAGGGTGGCACGATCGGCCGGCTCCGACACCTCAGTATCTCGTCACTTCCACGGGGTCCTCTCCACTTCTTCGCTGGTAGGCTTCGTCGACGGCCGCATCTTGGATGGCCGAAGTTGACTTCTTTTGGAGAGACCAGCGACCATGGGTGAGAAGCCGCACGCCGTTCTGATCGCGGGGATTCCCGCCAGCGACATGACCATGTACCACCGGATCCGATTCTCGGTCGGTGATCCCGCGGCGTGGATCGGTTGGTCGGAGGGTGGGGTGGCGACGTCGCATCTCATCGTTCGCGACATCGAAATGGACCGCGCGCGGTCTTCGGCACGCGCGGACGAGGTGTCGTGTCCGGCGGACTGGACGCCGGAGGGGGGACTGAGCGGCGATCGGGCCATCGCGACCGGCCAGGCGACGGCGGAGTTCCTCGTTCGTCGCGGCATTCTCCGAGTCGAGGCCCATCGTGATCTGCCCTTGCTCTTCGCCGATTGTCTCAGGGAGCGTGGGATCGAGGTCGACTGCGACCGGGATCTCGGGGTCCAGGATCGCAGGGCCAAGGACGAGGCGGAGATCGAGGCGTTGACGGTCGCACAGGCGGCGACGGAGTCCGCCATACGAATGGCATGCGAGACGATCGCAAGAGCCGATGCGGCGGCGGACGGCAGCCTGCATCACGACGGTTCACCCCTGACGAGCGAACGTGTACGGGCCCTGATCGACCGGCACCTGATCGAAGGGGGCATGGCGACTCGGCCGGCGATCGTCGCAGGGGGACCGGACGGGGGAGATTGCCACGAGCTGGGCTCGGGACCGTTGCGGACCGGAGAGCCCATCATCATCGACATCTTTCCGCGAGATCCCGCATCGCTCTACAACGGCGACTGCACGAGGACGGTCGTCCACGGCGAGGTCCCGGACATCGTGTCCTCGATGCATGCCGCGGTGGTGGCCGCGAAGACGGCGGCGGAGTCGACGGTGGCGACGGGTCGAACCGGCGAGGAGATCCATCAGGCGGCGGTCGACGTCCTCGCGCAGCACGGCTACGCCATGGGACCCGCGGATCAGAATCACCCCGACGTTCCCACGATGCCGCACGGGACCGGGCATGGGCTCGGCCTGGATGTCCATGAACTGCCGCTGCTCGATCGAGGTGGACCGGTCCTCGTGGAGGGCGATGCCCTGACGATCGAGCCCGGGCTCTACGCGCCTGGAATCGGTGGTATTCGAGTGGAGGATCTGGTCATCGTCGAGGCGACCGGGGTGCGACGGCTCAACACGCTGCCCATGGGGCTGGATTGGCGTTGAGTTCCGCGTTCAGGATGCGGCTCGAAGCGTCTCGGCGAGGGCCTGCTGAAGTCCTTCGTGGTCCGGAACGGAATCGAGGGCGGCTCGAAGATCCTCGATGCGCTGGATCGAGCCGGCCTCGTCGTTCGCCGTCTCGAGCGCGGCGTTGCCGAGCATCACCTGTGCTTCGATGACCCAGGGCATCAGCGACTCCTCGGATCCCGAGGGGGGATCGACGTACGCCCGGATGGTCGTGGCTCCGATCGCGACGATCGGTACGGCGCCCATCTGCGTGTCCGGTTCCCGGCAGACCGCCAGCACGGGGACCTCGAATTGGAGGCCGGCGAGCCGAAGCCGTCTGGCGTCCGCACCCACCGCGTGGGGGACCAGCAGGTAGACGCCGGGGTCGACGGATTCGATCTCGGGTTCCAGCGTGTCGAGGATGGTGACCTGGTCCTGGGCGGCGTCGATCGCCTGGATGGCTCTCTGACGTCTGGCTTCCTGCAGCGGAAGGCAGACCGAGGCCGCGAGATCGAAGGCCTGGGCCGAGATCGCCTGGTCGAGGGTCTGCACGCCGAGTCGCTCCGCTTCGAACCAACTGGCGTTCTGAGCGGCCGCTTCGACGGCCTCGAGCTGTTTGCTGATCTTCTTGCATTGCTGAGCGGTCGGCATGTCGCGCCTTTCAAGACGAAGCGGAGCTGGATGGGTCATCCCGAAAACGGTGGGCGAGACCCTTCAGCACGGTACCCCAGGTCTCGTTCACGGTCGGCAATTCGTAGAGGAGACAATCGCAGGTCGCCGCGAGGTCGTCGGCGACCATGGCCTCCTTGAGGGTGGCCAGGGACTCCTGAAGACTGGAGATCGCGTCGGTCAGTCGGGTGCCGTCGAATTCGATGCCGTTGGGGTCGACGCCGGCGAGTTCCAGGCCCTTCACGACGGCGTCTCTGATGCCCGTCCAGGTTTCGAGGGCGCCGACGAGTTCGTTCATACCGACGGAGGTGTCCCCGGCCTGGAGCATCTCCGCCGCGCGGGTCTGGGATTCGGCGGCGGAACCAAGCGCCGCCGCCGCCTCCAGGAAGGTCTCGTGGAGCAGCGTCCCCATCGTGGTGGTGAGCACCTTGACCTCCGTCGCGTCGGCTTCCAGCCGCGGGGTCTCCTGCAGTTCGTCCTCGGAGAGCGAATTCCCGTCCACCAGCACCTCGACCACCAGCCGCCCGGAATCCTCGGCGAGTCCGACCGCAGCGGCGACCGCCTGGCCGACGTTGGCGGCGTCGATGTCGCAGGGCGTGTCGTCGAGCAGGATCTTCATGTCTGGAGCTCCAATGGAGGGCGGGAAGGGATTTCCAGGACAACTCCACGACCATCGGTCCGATTCACCTGGACATTGAATCGAATGCGCATGGAGTCGCCATTTCCCGGCTAGTTCTCTTCCGCATCCACCAGCATGAACTTGATGTCGGCCTCGGCCGCCACCTTGTCGTCGACGAGGGCCCTGCATCGAACGTAGCCCAGACGGGCGCTGGCTCGGAGGTTCTCCGCCTCGATCACCACCTGGTCTCCGGGCACCACGGGCCTGCGGATCTTCACCCGGTCGAGACTAAAGAGCACCGCGATCTTGCCGGTGTGCTCGAGCCGCTGGGCTAGGAGCAGGCCTCCCATCTGGGCCATCGCCTCCAGGAGCAGGACGCCTGGCATGATGGGGGTTCCCGGATAGTGGCCCTGGAAGAACGGTTCGTTCATCGTCACGTTCTTGACGCCGATGGCCCGGCGGTCGCCATCCATCTCGACCACCCGGTCGACCAGCAGCATCGGATATCGGTGGGGGAGGATGCGTTGGATGGTGCGAATGTCCATCACACGCCCCTGGAGAAGCTTGGTGCGGCGATCGACCGCGGCCATCTGCTCGCGGATGGCCAGTCCGAGCAGCCGGTTCAGGCCATGGCCCGACCGGTGCGCGACGATCCGGCATCGGACCGGGCAGCCCACGAGATAGAGGTCGCCGACGATGTCGAGCACCTTGTGTCTCACGGGCTCGTCTTCGAAGCGGTAGACGTTGTCGATCGGTCCCTCTTCGCCGATCACCAGGACGTCGGACGGACTGAGGTGCCGGCCGATTCCACGCTCTCGAAGCGCGAGCGCCTCGTGCTCGAGGCTGAAGGTCCGGCACGGACCCAGGTTGGTCTCGTAGTCGCCGGAGTCGGTGTCCCACGTGAACACCTGACGCGGGAGGCGGTCGTTGAAGGCGGGGTAGTCGAGGTCGTAGACGACGCGCATTCCCGGGGCATCGTGCGGAATGGCGGCGATCATCGCACCGTCCTCGTCGATCACGATCGCCTCGCGGAGATCGAAGATTCGGCGCGGCGCGTCCTGGTCGACGATTCCGGCCGCCTTGAGTCCCTCGACGAAGACCCGCGCCGAGCCGTCGAATCCAGGAAGTTCGGGCCCGGTGATCCGGACCAGAGCGTTGTCGATCTGGAGCCCCGCGAGCGCGGACATGAAGTGCTCCACCGTCTCGATCGTGGTCTCGCCGGACTTCAGCGTGGTCCGTCGTCCCCGTGCGGTGACATGGTCGACGAGGGCGGGGATCCGCACCGCGGGATCGACGTCGGTTCGTTCGAAGACGATGCCGTGCCCGGCCTCCGCCGGTAGGACCTCGAGTTGCACCGGTTCTCCAAGAAGCAGCCCCAGACCCTCGAAGGTGGCGGGCGCCGCGAGCGTCCGCTGCAGCGGCGGTCCGTCGGTCGCGTCGGTCGTTTCGATTTCTGAGGTGGAGGTATCCATACGAACCTGGCTCGCACTTAGCCCATCATGTCCTTGAGACGTTTCGACCACTCGGGAAGTCTGCGGATGACCGCCTGTTCCTTCATGGCCTGTCGAATCTCCTTTGCCGGATACCCACCCCAGGTCTCACCGTCGGGGATGTCGTTCATCACACCGCTCCGAGCGGCGATCTGGCATCGGTGCCCGATCTTGAGATGGTCGGCCAGGCCGCATCCGCCTCCGATCAGGGTACCGTCCCCGACCGTCGTGGTTCCGGCGATCCCCGAAAGTCCGCTGATGACCACGGAGCGACCGAGTCGGACGTTGTGTCCGATCTGGCAGAGGTTGTCTATCTTCGTCCCGTCGCCGATCGTGGTCGCCCCGAACTTCCCTCGGTCGATGCAGCTGTTCGCGCCGATCTCGACGTCGGCGCCGATCACGACGTTTCCGAGATGCGGGATCTTCCGGACCCCCGAACCATCCGGAGCCGGTCGGTAGCCGAACCCGTCGCTGCCGACCACCACGCCGGCGTGGAGGATGGAGCGGGTGCCGATGCGGCAGTTCCGACGAACGACCACCTGGGCATGCAGCACCGCCGCGTCACCGATCGTGACGCCCTCATCGAGGGTCACGTTGGGGCCGATCGCGACACCGTCCCCGATCACGCAGCCCGGTCCGACGACCGCACCTGGCCCGATCGAGGTGTCGCGACCGACGATCGCATCCTCCGCGACGATCGCCGATGGTGACACGACGCCATCGGCGGGGGGGGTGGAGCTCGACGTCTCGTCGAGCCGCTCCAGCACGGCGATCATGGCATGATCGGCGTCCTTCACGCGAATGACGGCCTTCACGGCGCGGTCCCAGTCCCCCAGATCAAGGTCGTGATTGGCCAGCGCGACCGTGGCTTCGCTCTCCGACCAGCGTTTGGCGTACTTCGCGTCGCCGATGAAGGTCAGATCGCCGGGGCGAGCGTCCTCGAGCATCTCCACGCCCAGTATGACCGCCGAGGAATGACCCTCCAGCTCCCCCGCGACGAGGTTCGCCAGCTCGCTCGCGACACCGAGCGACGAATCGAGCGTACGTCGGTCGTGGGTCACCCGCCGGATCCATTCATCCGTGCGAGCATCACGTCCGTGATGTCGAACGCGTCGGCGGTGTAGAGGAGTCGTCGACTCGCGATCTGCCTCTGCATCTCCTCCGCGCCCGAGGGGCCGAATTCGGAGATCGTGTCGTCGACGAAGACGTAGTCGATCGCCGGGGACTGCTCTTGGCAGAAGACCGCGATCTCGTCCTTGATCCGTTCGTAGACGGTCTTGATGGTCTTGGCTCGTTCGGCCTCGATCTTGAATCGTGCGAACTGCTCGATGGCCTGGTACTCGCTGATCGAATCCTCGGCCTTCTTGCTGAGCTCCAGCCAGGCTTCACCCCCTTGTTCGAAGTTCTCCAGTTCCGCCTGGTAGTCCTCGATCTGGGTGCGGATGTCCTCGAGCTGCGAGTCGTAGGTCTTGGCGAGCGCTTCGATCCGCTCGACCTCCTTCTCGCGGAAGTCGAGATTGTTGAAGAGCCGTTCGACGTCGACCGAGGCCACGATCGGCGGTCGGTTCGGAATACCGAAGAATGCGACCCGCCCCGCGCCGAGAAGGACGAGGAGAAGAGCGGAGCCGACGGCAATGGATCGGAGGCGTGAAGCGGTCATGTTGATATCCACCGAGGCGAGGGTGATGAGAGGGTCAAGGAGCGCCGACAGCGTTGTTCATGCGAATGATCACCTGGTCGGTGATGTCGACGGTGGTCTTGGCGAAGAGGACGCGACGAGTCGAGATCTGCTGCAGCACCTGAGCCTGGAGAGGAACCTGCTGGTTATTCTCGGTCCGGATCTCGGACTCCGAGTCATCGACGAGCACGACTTCGATGCCCTCCGCTTCGGCGACCCGCTTGGTCTCGCGGAGAAGGTTCCGGTAGATGCTTCGCCACTTGAGAGACTCCTCTCGGTCGACTTCCCGCGTCTTGGCGTTGCCCCACTGTTCCATCCGGAGCTGCATCAAGGCCACCTCATCCCGAACCTTCTGGCGTTCGTCGGGATCCGTGATGGCCTCGCTTTCCTTGAGCCGGCGCTCCATGGCCTGGCTGCGGCTGCGGGCTTCGGATTCGATCGACGCTCGCATGGACTCGATCCGAATGTCCCAGTTGGTTCGTTCTTCGATCTCCTCGAAGACCTTGGCGACGTCCACCACCGCGGTGGGGCCGACGGCGTTCCAGCCGGCGGGCTTCGATGCGTCGACCGACGCGGTGTACCCGACAAGAACGCAACCGAGTAGAAACGCGACGGGAGTGAAGATGCGACCAATGGTTCTCGAGGGGGTGGCGTGTGCCATGTTGCGGGGGCTCCGGAAATCGGGGGCTGACGAAACGACCGAGATTGTACGCATCGGGAGAAATCGAGGAGGCGTTCAGAAGGGCAGTTCGGCGCTGAAACTGAAGACCTGGCGTTCGTCGGTGGGCTCCTTCCGAAGCGGGAAACCGAAGTCGAACGCGAGCGGGGCGGGGCCGAGGGCTTCGAGATAGAGGCGGATTCCAAACCCCGCGGACACCCGATACTCGGAGAAGCCCGGGGTATTGGTGACGGTTCCACTGTCGATGAAGAGCACCCCGGCGATGCTCTCGCCGATCAGAGGCGCCTCGTACTGCGTGCCGAGGAAGAACAGCCAGTCGCCGCCGATGGGTTCGGCCGGCCCCGAACCCTGGGGGTCTCCGAGAGTCTTATTACTCTTGGGGCTGATGGTTCGAAAGTCGAATCCACGGAAGTTCCGGCCGCCCATGTAGTACCGCTCGAAGGTGGGGGCGGAGCCCGCGAAGATCCAGCCGACCTCCGTCCTGAGCTTGAGGATCTGCTTGCGCCCGAGGAAGTCCTCGGACAAGGTCAGGAAGCTCGTGTTCTCGCCGTCGAACCTCCAGTAGTCGACGTTGCCCTGGAGCGGGATGGCCTTGGACAAGCCGACGACGGATGCCGATCCCTTGCTCGGCCGGAACTGGTCGTTCACGGTCGTGCGTCGGAGTGAACTGGTCACCGTCACGAAGAGATCCGGACCTCGATCATCGTACACCGCCAATGGCGTATTCGAGGTGAAATCGGACAGCGTCACACGCTGCACGGAGCCGCTCACGTTGCCGACCCAGACGTCGCCGAGCCGCTGCGCTACGGTGCCGGAGAAACTGAATCTCTCCTCGGCGAACTGCGAGTAGATCCGAGTGCGGTAGTAGGCGGAGCCCTGGCCCGAGACGTTCGATTCGAAGAGGTGCGGTTCGGTGAGCGAGATGCTGTACATGCTCACCTCGTTGCCGGGCGCAAGCGTGATGTCGAAGGCCTGCCCTGCACCTCGGAACGCCCGTCCGGAGATGAGCTCCTCCGCGCTGAGCGGATAGTCCGCGATGTCGAAGTTCTGCTGGCGAAATGAGAACTCGCCGAAGACGCCGGAGTCGGAGGCGACACCAGCGCCGAAGTTGAAGGAGCCGGTGTTTCGTTCCTTGACCTCGACGATGATGTCGCGAACGTCGGGTGCCTCCGGCGTCGGTTGCTGAATCGCGACCCGTACGTCGTTGAAGAGCCGAGTGCCCTTGATCAGGTTCTCGCCCCGCTCGACCAGGGTGCCGTCCAGCGGTCGTCCCGGACCGACGCGGATGAGACGTCGAATCACCTTGTCCTTCGTGAGGAAGTTGCCCTGGATCTGAATGAGACCCGTTCGGAACGCCTCGCCCTCGTTGATGGTCAGGAGCAGGTCCACCTCGGGCTGTTCCCCGACCCGCACGCTCTGGGCGGTGATGGAGACGTCCACGTATCCGAGGGTCTCGTACGCGGATTCGATCAGCTTGACGGTGTCGTCGACATCGGGCTTCTGGTAGCGATCGCCGGGGCGCAGTTTGGCGAGTGCGAGTAGCTGCTCCTGGGACAGGACCTTCGAGGTGGTTCCATCGGTCCCGAATGCCGAAATCTTCACCTGTCGCAGGCGGTACTGCCGACCTTCGTCGATGACGAAAACGACCTTGGCGTCCTTGGAGTTCGCACTCAGCATGACTCGGTCGTCAATGCGGACGTCCACCCATCCCCGGTCCTTGTAGAACTCGTCCAGCGTCGCCACGTCGTCGATCAGGCGTTCCGTGTCAAGTTCGCCCTTGCGGAAAAGCGGGATAGACGGCTTGGTCTTGATCTGCGATCCGAGTTGATCGGCGGTGTAGTTTCGATTGCCCACGAATTCGACTTCGCGAATGCGCACTCGCGGTCCCTCGACGATCACGAAGATGAGGATGCCGTCGTCAATCAGTCTGGATTCGTCGACGCTGACCTCGGCCAGGTAGTGGCCTTTGGAGCGATAGAGATCCTTGATTCGGAGTAGAGACTGCTCTACGAGGAAGTCGTCGCGCGGGCCTCCGGCGAAAAGGGGTATCTCGGCTCGGAGCTCCTGGTCGGAGATCTCGCTGTTACCAACCGTCTCGATCTCCTGGATGATCGCCTGTTCCTCGACCTGGAAGACCACGACTACGCTTCCGTCGGCCTTGAGCGTCGCGTCCGCGGTGACGGTCGAGAACTGCCCAAGTCGGTAGAGGGTCGCGACGTCGTCGCGGATGGCTTTGGACTCGAACGGTTGGCCGGACGCGGTCCGGAGGTTGTTGCGGACCAGCCGGGGGCTGGTGCGTTCCAGACCCTTGATCTCCACTTCGGAGATCGGTCGGTCGGCGAAGGTCTCGTCGTCGATGTCGACCTGCTGGGCCTGCAACCCCGAAACGAGAAGGACCGGCGTTAACCAGACGAGCAGGAGTCGGTACCAGCGACGATGCATCCTGGCGGCCGCCGCTCCGAGCGGGCGGAGCGCATCCCGTGCCGATTGTCCGGTCGGCCCGGTCGTGATTGGATGGGGGGAGCCGGTCCTCATCGATCACGGCAGGATACCTCGCCGTGAGCGGAGCCGTGTCCTTCAGGCGGCCATGACGGCCGCCCGTCGGACGTCGGGTTTGGTTCAGACCAAGGCCGAGAGGAGCATGCCGATTCCGATCGCGACGAGCGTCAATCGGAACAGCGTGTTGGTCTGGTCTCCGGTCGTCTTGCGGGTCTGGTTGGACATCTCACCACCTCCTGAGTCACCCTGGTCGTGGTTCCGTGCGAACCACCTGGAGATGGAAGCGTCGAATCTAGCGAGTGAGATGCAAGGGAGATGGGTGTTCGCCTGAGTCCCGTGTCCCGAACGATCGGCGTGACCCGCACGATGGGACGACGATTCGACTTTTCGGACGCTCAAATCACTGGTCAAGCGCGGGATGGATGGATACCGTGCCACGATGACCGAGACACAAACGCTTCTGAAGTCCCCGCTCGCCGCCTTTCACCAGGAACATGGGGCGAAGATGGTCCCGTACGCGGGCTGGGAGCTGCCCCTCCACTACGGATCCGTGGCCGACGAGCACGTGTGGACCCGGGAGCACGGCAGCCTCTTCGATGTGTCCCACATGGGGCGGATTCGCGTCAGTGGCCAGCATGCTCGGCGATTCCTCGACCGCGTGTGCACCCGACTGGTTCGAGGCATGGCGCTCGGCCAGTGCCGATATTCGCTGATCTGCAACGAATCCGGTGGCTGCCTGGACGATGTCCTGGTCTATTCGTTCGCGGAGGACGATTTTCTCGTCGTCTGCAACGGTGCCAATCGAGCCAAGATCCTCGCCCACTTCCAGACGGTGGCGGGACAGGAGGACCTGAAGGTCAAGATCGACGACCAGACGGTGTCGACGTGCATGTGTGCCCTTCAGGGGCCCGACGTGATGTCGCTGATCGGCGGTCTGTCCACCGAGATTCCGACTCTGAAGCGTTATCGCTTCACCGTGAAGAACGTCCTGGTCATGAAGATCATCGTGAGTCGGACCGGATACACCGGGGAAGACGGAGTCGAGGTCATCCTGGGCGCGAACTTCGCGCAGCAGGCCCTCGGCATGATGTTGAAGCGATCGGGTGACGCACCGTCCATCAAGCCCGCGGGGCTGGCGGCCAGGGACAGTCTCCGCATGGAGGCCGGCATGCCTCTCTACGGCCATGAGCTCGACGAATCCATCGATCCCCTCTCCGCGAGGTTGGACTTTGCGGTGAAAATCGACAAGGGTGAGACGGATCCGCAGGAAGGCCGATTCATCGGTCAGGACGCCCTGCAGGCGATTGCGGAAGCAGGGCCGACGCGGCATCTCGTGGGCCTGAAGCTCGATGGACGCCGGAGTCCACGACAGGGGATGCAGGTCCAGCACGAAGGGGAGACGGTGGGAACCGTGACGAGTGGTTGCCCAAGTCCCACCCTCGGACACCCCATCGCGATGGCATACGTACCCTCGGCGCTCGCGTCGTCCGGAACCTCGCTCTCGGTCGATCTGAGCGGAGGGACTCCCGCGACGGTCGTCGAGCTTCCGTTCTACCGACGCTCCTGACCCTGGACCACCGCCAGGCATCGAAAGACATCGCCTCGATCGAATAATCGAGGCGATGCATGGTTCGGTGTCGTTGGCCGACCGACGAATCGGCCGGTGAGGCGTGCCAGTGAGCGGGCGACTTCAGCCGGTTGCGGTCGAGGTCTGGCGCCCATGGCGAACTCTGGGGGACGGTTCGAGTCCAGGCCTGACGAATCGTCCGGGACGGTCGTCGAGCATCTGGTCCTGGAGTCTCCGAAGGGCCTCCATCTCGATCTGCCGGACGCGTTCACGGGTCAGGCCGACCTCGTGACCAATCTCCTTCAGCGTGAGGGGACGATGCCCTTCGAGCCCGAATCGGAGACGGATCACGCGGGCGTCCCGCTCGTCGATGGAGTCCAGCAGGCGGAGGATCATCTGAAGCTCCTCTCGCCGTTCCACGGGATTGCCCGGCTCGCCGTTCTTCGAGTCCGGGCACAGTTCAGCGAAGTCCGCGACCTCGCCGTCGCGCCCCAACGGGGCCTGGTTGCTCGAAGCCACCGCCTTCATCGCCCGACGAATCGCGCTGATCTTGCGTTCGGGGAGACCGAGGGCGGTGCACATTTCCTTGTTGTTGGGAAGACGACCGAGATTCTCCTCGAGCCTGGCCGACGCCTGTCGCCACTTTCCGATCAGATCGACCATGTACGCGGGGATGTGAATCGGCTGGGAAGCGTTCACGAGCATCCGCTTGATCGACTGCTTGATCCACCAGGACGCGTAGGTGCTGAATCGAGCACCCTGGGCGGGATCGAATCCCTCCACGGCGCGAATCAGACCGATGTTGCCCTCCTCGATGAGATCGAGGAGCGACAGGCCCCGGTTGGAGTACTTCTTCGCGATGGCGATGACAAGCCGAAGATTCGCCCGGATCATGTGATCCTTGGAATCAAGACAGCCATCGTTCACGATGCGCCAACCAAGTTCTCGCTCCTCCATGGGACTGAGGAGTGGAATCTGATTGATCTCGCGCAGATACAGCTGTATCTCGGACTGAACAGCAATTCTGGCCATGGTCCCTTTAACCTCGTTTCCGAACACACTCCTTGGTTCGGACGGCCTCCTTGTCAACTTCATGGGGGAGCACCCGTGAAGCCCTTGACCGAGTTTCAGAACCCTCCCAGATCCTGGCTCGGTTGACTCCTGATGGAGTCGCACTCATTGTAGGTCTGACGACCCACCTCTCAAGGGTAAAAACGTTGGAAGACGCCGAGTTGTGAAGTGCCACCTCCTGATGATCCGCTTCCGAGGGGTTCGGAAACGGGGTTTCTAACTCCCTACGGGCATTTCGGAAGAGTGTGCGGAGATCTGGAGCTCCGCAACAAGAATTCGCAAAGGAGTTGTCCACAAGGGTCGGTCCAGGCCGCACACCCGGTGCGTTCGAGCTCATGCGTAGCATGCACGGTCGTAGATCGTCGTTTTTTTGGGTTCTCGGAGGTCGTACACATGCAGGAGGACATTCGCGGCCTGTTGGACCAGTGGCCCCACGATCCCGATCGGCTCAATGCACGCCTGATCAAGGTCGGGGACGGGAGATCCGTGATCCAGGTCCGGGTGGAGCTGGGTCTCCTTCAGATGGAGCTGACCGGCCGTCCCGACGGTGGTGTGGACGTGCTGGCGGCGGTGGAGGCGAGGCTCGAGAAGGAGCCGGACCTGGTCATCGATTCCCAAGTGGCGGCCGATCTTCGAGCTGAAGCGGTTCTGGTCCATCAGCGCTACGTGGCTCGCTTGGCGATCGAGGACTATGCCGGCGTGGTGATCGACACCCAACGCAATCTTCGGGTGTTCGATCTCTGCCGCGACCACGCCGAAGTCCCAGAGGATCGGCAGATCCTGGAGCGTTTTCGCGCCGAGGTCGTCGCGACGCGGGCGCGGGCGGCCGCGCTCGACGCGATTCGAAGCCAACGTTCCTCCGACGCTCGGGGTCTCCTCGACGACGCGATCGAGGAAATTCGTGCCGGTACGGCGAAGGACGCCGCGGACCCTCTCGAAGTGGCCATGCTCGAGGGGATGCGGGATGTACTTCAACCGAAGTTGCCGGTCAGTCAGCGGCACGAACTCGAACGCCGCCTGGCATCTGCGCTGGCGAATGAGAACTACGAACTCGCCGCGATCCTTCGCGATGAACTGCGTCAGCTCTAGGCCCTGTCCGACGGATCGATCGGGACCCCGGGGTTCGGAGACGGCCACCCTCGCCTCGGGACCGCATCGACGATTCTCCCGGGACTCGGCTGCTTCGCCCTCCTCGCTGGAAATCGCCTCCAAACCTCGCGCTGCTGGAGACGATCCGTCAAAGAAGACCTAGTCGGTGTCGGACCGCTCTCGATCGGCGATGACCCTTTCGAGCCGTCGCAGTCGTCGAGCGAAGTCGGGGCCGCCGAGCGACGGGAACTGCCGACGCCATCGTTCGATGCGATCGCCGACTCGCGCGAGGTCCAGGTCGAGTGCGACCAGAAGCTCCAATCGTTCGATTTCGGCCCGCCACCACCAGGTCGATCCACGACTGGTTCCGGCCGCGATGCGCGAGAGATCAGCGAGGGCGAGACGGGCGTCCTCCTCCGAGATCTCACGTCGATCGTTTAATCGCCCACCTCGCAGTACCGCGCGGAGGAATAGGGGTTCGAGGCCGTCCGGTGCACGCTCGAGCGCGATGTCGACCAGTGTCGCCGCCTCTTCGTAGCGAGCGACCGTCGCCAGGAGCCATGCGGCACCCACCAGGGCGGAGGGGGTGGTGTCCTGGGAGCGGGTAAAGGTCTCCACGTCGGTCCAACCGCGTGACAGCACCGTCGTGGCGAGGTCCTGAGCACTACTCGGTTGATCTGCATCCAGTGCCTGGACGATGCGCAAGACCGCTCGTTCCATGATTCCGGCGACAAGGGGCCGTGCCACGGTTGGATGGATGTCGGCGAGACGCAGGACGAACGCGATCGCGTCGTCCGAGCGCTGATTCGCTTCGAGGGCTTCCGACACGATCGTGGCGACGGGAACGACCTGGTCGATCGGCAGATCGGGGCGTTCGATGAGATTGATCGCGGAACGTTCCGCGTCGACGGTGTTCCCCATGCCCAGAAGAAGCTCGATGCGAAGCAGGTCGCGATCGATCGACGCCTCGGTGGCCCCTTCGGGAAGATCGAGTGCATCGAGGAGCATCAGATTCTGGGCCCAGGTCTCGCGTCGCTGCGTGTCCAGATCGAGTCGGGTCGCGAGGAGCACGGCCTCGATCCTTTCCGGTGCCTCGTTCGGTATCCGGAGCCAGGTCGAACGGGCAATCCCCGTCTCGCCGTTCTGTTCGGCGCGAATGCCGAGTTCGAGCAGCCATCGATGTCGTTCCGGGTGGTCCGGAATGGCCGTGAGGAGGCGTTCGACGGTCGCCGCGAGATCGTCGTAGGTCGCGAGCCGGACCGCGAGCGATGCGGCCTTCGCCGCCTGTGGATGGCTCGGCAGTGCTTCGACCATCGCCGTGAGTCGGTTGGAAGCAGTCTTGTCCGCGCCCGCATCCGCGCTGCGGACGGCCAGTTCCAGGAGCCCTTCCGCCTTGATGGCGGGGACCGGGGATTCGGCGGCCCGCATCAGAAGCGCCTCGATGACCGTGGCGTCGGCGTCGCGGTTCGCGATCCGGTCCGCCCTGGACAATGCCGCGAGCGGGTGGAGATCCGCGATTTCAGAGATCTCTTGCGACTGATCCGCGATGAGATCGGCCAGAGTGCGCAGGAGCGCGACCCGAACCGCGGATTCGATGCCGCTTTCCGGGAGCAGTCTGCGTCGGACCTCTCCAGCGACGGCACCAAGTGGTCGTCCCGCGTCGAGTCTCGCCTGCATGAGGATCGACGCCAGCAGCATTCGATCTCCTGGAGGCATTCGTTCGTCCAGCATGCGAATCGCGTTCTCCGCCCGGCGTCTCGAGTCGAGTCCGCCGGCGCTGACGCATCGACGTAGGAACGCGATCTCCACGGCGTCGAGACCGAGTGGATCACGTGCTGCGCGGTCGAGCAGGGTCGTCGCGGTGGCGGTCTCGCCGACGCTCCCGGCGGCCGCGGCCATGAGCGCCAGCGTCGGCCCATCGAGTCGAGAGAGCTTGGCGACGCCCCCAAGGACGCGCAGGAGTGATGTCGTGGTGGGAGAAGAAGTTGGAGTATGAGAATCGCATGGCCCGAGCGAAGGGCAAAAAACTCGACACTCTCAAGACCTGCACGATCTGCGGCGCCGACAAGGCCAAGGCTTGCAAAGGTTGCGGCACGACGGCCTACTGTTCGACGGACTGCCAACGCATCGACTGGCGCGACCGGGGCCA
>PKCT01000214.1 GCA_002862325.1 Phycisphaerae bacterium | reverse complement strand
GTGCGATCCGCCGCCGCCGATTCGATCCGCACGGTTCCGTAGTCGATGAGACGCTCTTCGGCCGCCTCGGTCGGGATCTTGGGGGGCGGTTCACCGGTCGCCCTCGCCACCGCCCGGATGGGTTCCTCCTCGACCCGGGCGTCGTCCAATCGCTCGGCGAGCGCGATGGCCAGCGTCGTCTTTCCCGTCGATTGGGTGCCGGCGAGCGCGATTCGCATGGGGTTGGACTCGATCCTCGAGGTTCGGGGAGGAAACGACGCGAGGCAATGGTATGGTCAAGGTTCGCCGCGATGGTCGGCGAGGGAGCGAGCATCATGGACCGAAGACGATTTCTGACGATCAGCGGCGTCGCCGCCGCGGGCTGGACCCGCTTGAAGCCGGTGTCTGCGGCGTCTTCCGCGGGCGGTGTTCCTCCGGGATTTCCCAGTGGGGTGCAGATCGGTCGCGAGAGATTCGAGAACTGGTCGGGAGAGATCGTGGTCGACGATCTCTGGACCGTACGGCCGCAGACCGTCGAGGATCTGGTTCGCATCGTGAACTGGGCGGCGGATGCGGGGTGGCGGGTTCGTCCGCGCGGTCAGAGTCATAACTGGTCCCCGATCGTGGTGTCGTCTCGTCGCGACGGCCGGAAGGCGGTCGTGGTCGACATGACCGCCGGATTCTCCGGCGCGGAGATGGTCGACGCGACCTCGGTGCGGGTCAAGACCGGCACCTCGATGAAATCGCTGCTCCGCTTCCTCGAGGACCAGGGATGCGGCGTCACCTCGTGCCCGGCGCCGGGTGATCTCTCGGTCGGGGGTGTGCTCGCGATCGATGGTCACGGAACGGGCGTCCGGGCGGAAGGCGAGGGGTCGGTCAGCGGACAGACCTGGGGCACGATGAGCAATCGGATCCTCGAACTCGTCGCGATCGTCTGGGACGACGACGAGGAACGGTACGTCGCACGTCGCTTCGATCGTCGTGATCCCGGGATCGACGGTCTCCTGGTCGGCCTCGGCCGCACGCTCCTGGTGGAGGCGGTGCTTCGCGTCGAGCCGAACCACAATCTTCGCTGTGAAAGCTGGACCAGCATCTCGGGCGATGAACTGTTCGGTCCGCCGGGATCGGGCGGTCGGCTCTTCGCCGACTTCCTCGCCGAGAGTGGTCGCCTCGAGGCGATCTGGTATCCGTTCACCGCGAACCCCTGGCTCAAGGTGTGGACGGTGGAACCGAATCGCCCCTTCTGGTCTCGACGAGTCGACTCGCCCTACAACTACGCGTTCTCCGACAACCTCTCGGACGAGGCGACGCAACTGGTCGAGGACATCGTCGCGGGGTCGCCCGGACTGACGCCGACCTTCGGTGGCGTGATGTACGCGGCGACCGTTCTGGGTCTCACCTTCGAAGGTGGATACGACATCTGGGGCGCCTCGAAGAATCTGCTCCTCTACGTCCGTCCGACCACGTTGCGGGTCACCGCGAACGGATACGCGATCGTGACTCGCCGTTCGAATGTCCAGCGGGTCCTGCACGAGTTCGTCCAGAAGTACGACGCACTGGTCGAGACCTATCGCGATCGCGGGGAATATCCGATCAACGGTCCGATGGAGATCCGGGTCACCGGTCTCGATCATGCGTCGGATGTCGAGCTCGATGGAGCGCGGCCCGCGGCGCTCTCCGCCGTCCGACCCGATCCCGACCATCCCGACTTCGATGTCGCCGTCTGGCTCGATCTCCTGACGCTTCCGGGAACGCCTTCCGCCGGGGCCTTCTACACCGAGCTGGAGGAGTGGCTCTTCGACCGATACAACGACGACGAAGCCATGTGTCGCGTCGAGTGGTCGAAGGGCTGGGGGTACACCGTCGACGGTCCCTGGCGGAGCAAGCGAACGGCCGCGAGCAGGATTCCGGCCTCGATCGGGAACGGCTTCGGTCGGGCGGTGGTGCAGCTCCAGCGCTACGACCCCAGGGGGGTCTTTCGCTGCGGGTTCCACGACGTCCTCATGCCGGAACGTCCCATGCTCCAGCGATTGCGGTGATCCTCATTCGATGAGATCGCGTCCGGTCATCGCCTCCGGCGCCGCGATGCCCAGCAGCGCGAGCAGCGTCGGCGCGACATCCGCCAACCGACCATCGTCCCGGAGCCGGACGTCTCGATGCCGCTCGGAGACGAGGTGGAGGGGAACGGCGTAGTTGGTGTGGGCGGTGTGCGGACAGTCTCCTTCGGGGTCCCACATCTGTTCGGCGTTGCCATGGTCTGCGGTGACGATCAGCGATCCGCCCCGGGCGAGAGTAGCCTCGACGATTCGTCCCACGCATCGATCGACCATCTCGCAGGCGGCGATCGCGGCGGGAAGCGACCCGGTGTGACCCACCATGTCTCCGTTGGCGAAGTTGACCACCAGGAGGTCGGGACACTCGTCGGCTTGGAGTCGCTCGAGCACCGCGTCGCACACCCCCGCCGCGCTCATCTCCGGCTTGAGATCGTAGGTCGCCACATCGGTGGGACTGGGGACGATCTCCCTGGTCTCGCCGGGGAAGGGATCCTCCCGGTAGTCGTTGAAGAAGAAGGTCACGTGGGGGAATTTCTCGGTCTCTGCGCACCGGAACTGCGTGAGTCCGGCGTCGGCGATCGCTTCGCCGAGGATGTCGGGCATCCGCGGCGGCTTCTGGAAGATGACCTCGATCGGAAGTCCGGCCTCGTACGCGGTCATGCCCGTGAAGCGAATGTCCTTCGGGCGCGATCGTCGTTCGAATCCACCGCGTTCGATCGCCGACCACGCGTCGTCATCCAACACGAAGGCCTTGGTGATCTCGCGGGGTCGGTCGCCGCGGAAGTTGAAGAAGATGATGCTGTCACCGTCGCGCACTCGAGTGGCGGCGACGTCCGCCGCGTCCACGCCGATCGCGACGGGTTCGACGAACTCGTCTCCGTTCCGCGAGGGTTCGGTGGGCGATTCGTAGTACGAGGCCAGGGCGCCATCCGCATCGGTCGCGATGGCATCGACCGGTCCGGTGAGACAATCGTAGGCCCGGGCGACGCGTTCCCAACGATGGTCGCGATCCATGGCCCAGAAGCGACCCATCACCGAGACGATTCGTCCGACGCCCGCCTTCTCGATCGCCGACTTCACCCGAGCGAGGTAGTCGCGCCCTCCGGTGGGCGGGGTGTCTCGGCCGTCGGTGATCGCGTGGATCACCACCGCGTCTCCGGCGAGTCCGCGACGACGCGCCGCATCCAGGATCGCTTCGAGATGCTCGAGGTCGCTGTGGACCTGGCCGTCGCTCATCAGTCCGAGCACGTGGACCCGGCCGCCCGTCTCTTCGGCATGGGCGAAGGCGTCGAGGAGCGCGGCACGCTCGAAGAATTCACCCGAGCGCACCGAGTTGGTGATCCTCATCAGCTCCTGATCGACGACACGGCCGGCGCCGAGATTCTGATGACCGACCTCCGAATTCCCCATGACCGGTCCCCGGCTTCCCATGGGCAGTCCGACGTCCTCGCCGCTCGTCCGGATCAAGGTGGACGGCCAGGCCGATTCGAGCTCGTCGGCGATCGGAGTCTCGGCGAGACCAACCGCATCGAAGGCGGCGTGTTCGGAATTCGGATTTCGGCCCCATCCATCTCGCACGAGCAGAACGACGGGGCCCCGGTCTCGGGGTGACGAATCGATCATTCCGAGAGGGTACCTGTGAAAACCCGGCCACATGAGGGCGGCCGCTTGCGAGATGGAGGTCCTGAGGGCTACCCTCTTCCCATGCCGACGAAAACCGCCAACGATTCAGACGCCGACGCCGTGAAGGACCCGACGTTCGTCGACCCCGATCTTCGCAAGCGCTACGAGCTCGTCAAGACGCGGATCGTGGAGGCGGCCGGGCGATCCGGGCACAATCCGGACGACGTGGTGCTCGTCGCGGTCACGAAGAACGCCTCGATCGACGTGGTGCGTCAACTGCTGGCGCTCGGCCATCAGGACTTCGGCGAGAACCGGGCGCAGCAGCTCGTCAATCGAGCCGCCCAGGTCCAGGAGTTCCGCGACCGCCTCACGACTCACGGCGAATCGGCGCCCCCGATCGACGTTCCCGAGCCGCGGTGGCACATGATCGGCCAGCTTCAGCGGAACAAAGTTCGCAAGATCGTCGAGTCGGCGCGTCTGATCCATTCGGTCGACAGTCTCCGCCTCGCCGAGGAGATCCAGACGCAGGCGGCCAAGCGCGATCGAGTCGTAGAGATCCTCATCGAGGTCAATCTCGGGGAGGCCCAGAAGGGCGGCATCGCGGCACCGGCGGTCCGACACCTCGTCGACCAGATCGACTCGATGCTCAACGTCCGGGTGCGTGGATTGATGGCCATGGCGCCGCTCACCGAGGACCAGGATCTCATTCGCAACACCTTCGAACGGGGTCGCGAGGTCTACGAGGACCTCAAGCACCACGTGCGAGAGCGAGAGCGGGTCAACATCCTCTCGATGGGCATGAGCCAGGATCTCGAGATCGCCATCGAGTGCGGTGCGAACGTCGTGCGGGTCGGATCCTCACTGGTCGGTCCACCGGTGGTCGAAGACGCCGAAGAAGAACCCGACGCCGATTGAATCGGTGCCGGGTCGTTCATGAGGCCGTTGGCGTGGTCGGGAATCAGAATCCGTAGGACACACCGAGGGTCAGCCAAAGCTGGTTCCAGCTGTCGCCCTCGCCGGGCGCGCTGTCGTACTCGTCGCGAAGGGATACGAACACGCTGAGGTTGTCCATCATCTTCAGCGCGACGTCGACGCGGAGCTCGAGCACCGCCAGATAGTTCTCGAAGTTCTCGAACTCGTTCTCGATCGACGCGGACCCGGTGAAGGTCATGCCGTCGGCGATGGTCCAGGAGCAGTTCGAGCCGACGAGCGATCGAGCCGCCCAGCCCGCCATGGTGCCGCGGCGATCCCAGGTCGCACCGGCACCACCCTTGACGTTCCAGGTGATGTCGTCCTGCCGATACAGGAAGTAACCGAGACCGCCGAAGCCCTTGAAGCGATCGGTGTAGGTCTCGGTCTCGTTGTGCTGCCAGCTCGACTGCACGAACCAGTTCAATCGTCCACCTTCACGGAAGAGACGGTCGAACTCGCTCTGGACGATCAGGAAGTTGTCCTGGACGACGCCGTCGTTCTCGTTGTAGACGAGCTTCGCGGCGTTGATCCAGCGAGACATCGCGTCGACCCGGTCTGCGCTCGCGTTGAAGTTGATGGCGACGGTGGTGGTCGTCGTCTTCGAGTACGCGAGGCCACCGCCCAGGCTCCCGCTCCAGGGGCTCTTCTCCTCCGCCGGCTCGGCCGCCGCGTCGTCTTGGAATGCGGCTCCAAGGATGAGTTCCTGGGGAGAGGGGAGTGGGGTGGTCGACGTGTTGGTCGTCGCGGACAGGCCGATCATCGCGGATGCGAGAAGTGGGCTGAAGCTCATGCGCGGTTCCTTTGGCTGGGGGCAGGTTGCCGCGTCCTTGCGACGTCTGGAAGGGCTCGACCGACGGCGGCCGGGGCGAGAAAGGATACCGGGTCTCCACGGAAATCCAAGGAGGCAGGTTCCCCAATCCGGGATTCTCGAGCCGTCTGGGTCTCGCTTCTCACGGCGTGGTGCGTACCGAGGGGGCCGGTGCGATCGCGCCCGTCGCTCGATCCGAAGCAGTCCTCCGTCAGAACGTGAAGTTCAGTCCGGTGGTGATCCAGATCTGGTTCCAACTGTCCCCGGGCTCGGGATTCGAGTCGTATTCGTCGCGGATCGTCAGGTAGAGGGCGAGGTTCTTGACCTCGCTGATCGTGATGTTGAATCGGACCTCTCCGACCAGGAAGTAGTCCTCGAGCGCACCGATGTCGTTTTCGATCGACCCCGTCGAGGTCATGGTCACCAGCGTGTTGATCCGCCAGTCGAGCGTCCATCCCGTCAGGGTTCTCGGTATGACGTCGGTGTTGCCGTTGCGATCCTTGGTGAGACCGATGCCGGCCTTGCCGGCGAGCTTCAGCGCCTCCGTCTGCGAGAAGAGGTAGAACGCACCGGCGAATCCCTTGGTTCTCGTCCGGTACGACTCGGTCGCGTTGTACTGGTAGCTCCCCTGGCCGAACCACCCCCAGGCCGATTCAGGCCTGAAACGTCGGAGATAGGTCGTCTGGACCAGACCGAAGTTGTCGTCAATGCTGCCCGAGTCGTTGTTGTAGATGTACTTGAGGGTGGTGTCCCACTTGCTCATCTCGTCCTCGCGGGTGAACGCCGCGTTGAAGTTCATGCTGGCCGATTGGTCCGTCGTCTTGCTGTAGGCGGCACCCAGGCCGAGCGTGATGCGCCATGGCGAGTGCGGCATGTCGTCGTCGCCCGAGCGATCGACCTGTCGTACCGCGGCCTCTCCCAGGATCAGTTCCGCCGGTGAAGGCAGGACGATGCCGTGGGAGCCCGCTTCGGCGGTGGCTGCGGCCGATCCAGCCAGACTGCCGGCGAACGAGATGAGGAATACCGAGGTTCCTTTGAAACGGCGCATATCGTGAATGGTAGATACTCTTTCGCGACGGAGAACGCACCATGGACGCCAAGGACGATCATCCCTCCGGAGCCGAACCGGATCCCGACGCACTCGATGCGTCGACCGAGGGGTACGGTCTTGAACCAACGCCCGAGCTGGAACCCGAGCCGGCGCACGAAGCCGAGCCGAAGGCGGCCACCGAAGCGTCCGACGCGGTTCGGTCGGGCTCCGTCGGTGGAGCCGCGGAACCCGCGACGACGGCGGAATCCGAGACGGCACCGGAATCGGTCCCGCTCCTTCCTCCCGGCTCCTGGCGGCCGTGGGCGATCGCGGCGGGGGTGCTGCTCGCGGTCGTCTGCATCGCCGTTCTGGCCGGCTGGGCCACATTCTTTCCACAGCGAGATGGTCGTTTCCTCGACGCCGCGGGGAAGCCGGTGCTCGATGCGCCGGAAATCTCGGCTCGATTCCTCGTGATGGCGCGGTTGATCCTGACGACGATCTTCATGGTGGGATGCGCCCTGCCGGCGTTCCAGGCCGCCGCGTTCTTCGAGGCTCGTCCGGTCGGGGATCGATCCACGGGACTGGCTCGAATCGGTCTGGCGGTCTCGTTGGCCGCCCTGGTTCGCTTGATTCCCCTTGGTGGGGGGCTCCTCCAGATCTGGGTGCATCTGGGACTCGGACTTCTGGTGCTCATCGCCGGCGTTTTCCTCCTCCTGCGCCTGCGTGGGCCGTCGCTCACCCTGGTCATGGTCAGTTGGGGGATCGCCTACGTCGCGCTCGGCCTCTTCGCCCGTGTTCTCACCTGGGGCGTTCCCTTGTTCTGAAAAGGGTTCTGAAAAGGGTTCTGAAAAGGGTCCTGATCAGGCTTCCGCTCAACCATCTCGAGCGGGGATTCCGCGGACGACGTCATCACTCGCCACGTCGTGCACCACCACCCCGCCGGCGCCGACGGTCGCGTTTGCGCCGATCCGGCGACCGGGGAGCACCACCGCATTGCCGCCGACGAGCACATTGTCCTCGACCCGCGTCTCGCCCAGGAGGACCGAAGCGGGGGCCAGGTGGGCGAAGCTTCCGACGTGGACGTCGTGCTCGACGATCGCGCCACTGTTGACGATGGCACCGACTCCCACCTTCGCCCTCGCGTTCACAACCGCACGTGGACCGATGAAGCATCCCAGGCCGATCTCCGCGGAGGGGCTCACGATCGCACTGGGGTGGACGATCGAGGCCGCGGCGTCGAGGCGGGGCTCGAGCCAACGGCGACGGAGGCGACTGTTCCCGACCGCGGCGTGCACGCGGGAACCGCGATCGAGCAGTTCGAAGAACGATGCCTGGGGTTCCTCCGGATCGCCGAGCCAGGGAACGCCGCCGAAAGGGGGCGCCTCGGTGACCTTCGGTCGAACCTCGTCGAGGACCCCGACGAGGACGAACCCCGCCGAGACGGCCGAATCGGCGACTACCGCGCCGTGCCCCCCCGTACCCATCAGGATCAATTCGCCTTGGTGCTTCATGAGTCGGACTCCGGAGTCGGCTGGGAGGAGGTCGACGAGCCTGATTCTCGTTCGGCGATGCCTGGATCCCACCTCTTGTGGTATCGGGCGATCGGGAGTCGGTTGTAGAGACTTCTGCAGCGATAGCACACCAGGCGGGTTCTGCCGAAGAGGAGCATCGCGATGTCGATCACCAGGACCACCACGAGCAGCGCGAGAATGACCGGTCGGTCCGCGTAGCCCAGGAGGCCGAGAATCGCCCCGGCGAAGGCGAGCAGGATCACGAACGGGGTCACCTGCGGAAGAGTCCGCGATCGATAGAGTCTGCCCTGGTCGCACATCACGCAGCTCCGGAGGTGTCCGGAGTCATCGATGGCGCCGTCCCAGTCCAGGAACAGGTCGCGATCGGAGAGTTCGGGGCGCACGCGAACGGGCCGGGCGGTCGGGTCTATCTCGACCCGGCCCAGACGTTCTCCCCTGGTGGTCCGAACGTCGACGATCATCGCCCAATCCTAATCTGGACGGCCGTTCGCGGAGTGCCGTGGACTTGCCGGAAGGGCGTTTGGTGGTCATAGTCGGGTCATGATCGATTGGAAGTCCCGACTTGCCGGCCGATTCGTCGTCTTCGATGGTCCTGACGGATCGGGCAAGTCGACCCAGCTGCAACGATTTACCGACTTCTGTCGAGCCGAGCAGGTGGAACCGGTCGTGGTTCGCGATCCTGGCGGCACACCGATCGGCGAAGCGATTCGTCAGGTGCTGCTCGATCCTCGGTACGAGGAGATGGAGCTTCGTTGCGAGATGCTCCTCTACATGGCGAGCCGATCCCAGCTCATGACCGAGCAGATCCAGCCGGCGTTGCGCGAAGGGCGGTTCGTCCTGGCCGACCGGTTCATATCGTCCACGCTCGCGTACCAAGGTACGGCGGGCGGGCTGGATCCTGATGAGATCCGCGTCGTCGGTGCGGTGGCGACCCGTGGATGCATGCCGGATCTCGTGGTGATCTTCGACGTCGACGGCGAGACCGCGGCGAGCCGGATGTCCTCGGATCTCGATCGGATGGAGCGAAAGGGCGGCGAGTTCCATCGACGGGTGCGGCAGGGGTATCTCGCCCAGGCGGAGCATGACCCGAAGCGGCATCTGGTCATCGACGCGTCGAGATCCGAAGTCGAGGTGTTCGATGCGCTCCAGGCGGGGCTCGCGTCGCGGCTTCCCGAGACCGTCGTCTGACGAATTAGGTTCGACGTCCGCTAGTCGTCGCGGCGCCGAGCGCGGATCAGCTCGATCACCTCGTCGACGACCCGATCCAGATCGTCGTTGGTCGCGAAGGCGTCGTAGACGCCGCTGGATCGGGCCACGGACATCTCGTGTCGAGCCTCCGCGAAGCGACGCTCGATCGTCGCTTCATCCTCCCGTCCACGACCACGGAGTCGATCCAACAGCGTGGATTCGCTGGGCGGAAGGATGAAGATCCCGAACGCGCTCGGCATGCGCTCGCGGACCTGTTCGGCCCCCTGGACGTCGATGTCGAGGATCACCAGCTTCCCCTCGCCGAGATCGCGTTCCACGTCCGCGCGTGGCGTGCCGTACCAGGACCTCCCGAAGACCTGGGCGTATTCGAGAAACCGGTTCTCGTCGATCCAGGCCTGGAAGGTCGCTTCGTCGATGAAGTGGTAGTCGACGCCGTCGACCTCCTGGTCGCTTCGTGGCCGGGTCGTCGCGGAGACCACGAAGGTCCCCTGGAACGTCTCCCGGATTCGATGGATGATGGTCGTCTTCCCCACGCCGGAGGGACCGGAGAACATCAGGAGCATTCCGCCCGCCGGCTCGTCGGCGGGGATTCGGGGGTTGGAATCGGTCGTCGTACCGGACATGTCCGCATCCTAGCCGGGGCGGCCAACGGTGCCTCGCAGGGGTACAGTAGTCGACATGAGCGAGCCGCAATCCAACGACACCGATGTGCCGGAGACGCTCCAGTCGCTCCTGGTCGCGTTCACCCTCGCCCTCGCGTTTCGCGGGTTCGTCGTGGAGGGTTTCGTGATCCCGACCGGCTCGATGGCGCCGACCCTGATGGGACAGCACGTTCGCTTCAAGACGCCCGACACCGGCTACGAGTACGCGTTCGACTCCTCGTCGGCCCGAATCCCGCTCCGAGCCCGTCCGCAGCAACTCCTGGTCGCCGACCCCATGGTGTCGCAGTCCCAGGCGATCGGCGTGGTGCCGGATCGGGCGATGGTCGCCCAGACCCGATGGGGGGATCGCGTGCTGGTGCTCAAGTACCTCTACTGGTTCTCGGATCCGTCTCGTTGGGACGTCGCGGTCTTCAAGAACCCCGCCGATCCGATCGGTCCCGCACGCAACTACATCAAGCGCATCGTCGGTCTGCCCGGTGAACAGATCCTCATCGCCGACGGCGACGTCTTCACCGCGCCGCTCGACGGAGACCTGGACGCCTTCAAGGTGGTGCGGCGTCCGGGCTACATCCAGGAGGCCATCTGGCAGCCCGTCTACGACTCCGACTACATACCGATCGATCCGACCCAGCTGGAGAGACGATTTCTCGCTCGCTTCGACGGTCCTCCCTTCAGTCCCGACCAGCCGGCGAAGTGGAAGATCAGAAACTCGCGGGTGTGGCGCTGCGACACCGCGGAATCGACCACGCTTGCATGGAACGATTCGCATCTGGGCCTGGACGACTTCAACGCGTACAACCTGTACCAGTACCCGGAGAACATCAAGTACTCCGACGACGGTCGCCCGCTCGGCGGCACGTTCGACCTGGTCGATCTGGACTCGGTCGCCGATCTTCGACTGTCGGCGTCGCTTCTCCCCGACGATCCGAGTGCGCTGAACATGACGGTCACGCTCGCGGCTCGAGGGCATCGCTTCACGTTCTCGATCGGGGACGGTCGAGCGGAGGTCGCGATCGCCGATGGTTCGGGCGAGATCGTGGACCGGGCCGACGCGACCTTCGAGATTCCGAGCACCGGCCTCCTCGAGTTGCAGTTCGTCCACGTCGATCAGACGCTCTCGATCACGCTCGACGGCGCCGAGGTGGTCCGGCTCGAGTACGACTGGAATCCGCTCGAGCGCCTGCGGCGGTCCCTAGCGAACTTCGATCTGGCCGGATACCGATCGTCGCCGCGGAAGTACCAGGCGCCACCGCCGAAGCTCGAAGGTCGTTCTCCGGATCGCCGCTCGACCTTCGACGGGTGCGACTCGAACGGGATCTGCACTACAAGTCCGGTCGGCTCGATGCCGGGTCCCAGTCGCCGGCCAACGGCGAGCGGATCGGCGGCATGCTCTTCGCGACCGATCCGGGCGCGCCGGCCCGGCTCGGCGAGGACCAGTACCTCATGCTCGGTGACAACTCGGCGGCGAGCCTCGATTCGAGATTCCTCGCTCGGCCCCATCCCCTGGCGGTCTCGGTGACCGGCGACGACTCCCCGTTCGTCATCCACCGCGATCTCATCGTGGGGAAGGCCTGGTGCGTCTACTTCCCGGCGCCGTATCGGGTCTTCGGTTCTGGACCACCGATCGTGCCGGACTTCGGTCGCCTTCGTTTCATTCGCTAGGGACGTCGCTGCGGGATCTCGGCCCGAAGGGGAGTTCGAAGACCATGCAATCAGACACGAGAATCCGGAACTACGTCGTCATCGGCGAAGCGGGGCGAGGCGGCATGGGCGTCGTGTACCACGCCCGCGACGAGTCGCTCGATCGAGACGTGGCGATCAAGGTGCTCCCGCCGAGCGTCGCCTTCAACGCCGATCGCATGGCCCGGTTCCAGCGCGAGGCGAAGGTGCTCGCGTCGCTCGACCACCCCAACATCGCGTCGATCTACGAACTGATCGAGGACGAGGGCAAGGCGTACGTGGTGATGCAGTACGTCGACGGCGAGAGTCTCGACGACTGGACGAGTCGGGGACCGATGCCCCTTGAGGACGTCGTGTCGATCGGCTCGCAGATCGCGTCGGCCATGGCGTATGCGCACGGAAAGGGTGTCATCCACCGCGATCTCAAGCCCGCCAACGTGAAGTTGGACACCGAAGGTCGGGTGAAGGTGCTCGACTTCGGTCTCGCCAAGGTCACGCTCGAGGAGACGTCGGGGACGACCTCGGGCTCCGCCGCGCCCGCGCCGCAGAGCGACGCGCCGGACCCGTCCTCGGCACCGTCGTCGGTACCGTCGTCGGTACCGTCGTCGGTACCGGGCGTGACGATGGACATGGACACCGCGACCGCCCACGGACTCGGCGGCACCCCGATGTCGGCCAAGGGCACGACGATGCCGGGCGTCATGATGGGTACGGTGGGATACGCGTCCCCCGAGCAGGCTCGGGGGCGGCCGGTCGATCGTCGGACGGACATCTTCTCACTCGGATGCATCCTGTTCGAGATGCTGACCGGAGGGCCGCCCTTTCCCGCGGAGACGGTCGCGGACGGCATCGGGCAGACCTTGCACAAGGAGCCCGAATGGGATTCGCTGCCGGCGGGACTGCCGCCGCGCCTGATCCTTCTGCTGAGACGCTGTCTTGCGAAGGATCGCGACGACCGTCTGTGCGACATGGGCGACGTGCGACTGGAGCTCGCCCAGCTCGGCGATCACGGGGATCTCTTCGAGAACGTCCCATCCACCGGGAGCGGCGGTTCAACGGTGTGGAAGGGGCTGGCGATCGTGTCGTTGTTGGTGGCGATCGGACTCGGGGCGATGCTCGCGACCAGTACGGCTCCCGAGCCCGAGGAACCGGCGGTCGTGATCGCGGAACCGGTTCGGCACGTCGCGCTTCCGGTCGACACGGCCTTCGTACCGCAGTTCCTCACCGTCACCGACGATGGCGGACGCGTCTTCGCGGTCCTGCAGCGGTACGCCGACAACGAGTTCGCCTGGGGTGGCATGGAGCGCATCGAACAGACCCTGTCGGTTCGGGACATCGGTGAGCGGGTATTCCGTCCTCTCGCCGAATTCACGCCGGGCGTCGGCTTCGCCGTCTCTCCCGATGGAAGCGCCTTCGTCCTCAACGAGGGCGGAAACCTCTCGCGTGGCAGTGTCGACGTGACCTCGGATCCGGTCCCGCTCGGAACGGTCCCCGGTGCGGTCGCGACGGGGCCCAACCTCTTCCACTCGCCGGCGGTGCGCGGCATCGTGTGGTTCGACGCCGATCGCATCGTGGTCGAAGTGCGGCTCGATTCCGGCGAACCCGCCCTGGCGATCGTCGACCCCGGTTCGGGGGACGTCCTTCGGACGGTGCCGATCGTCGGGATTCCGGAGGACATTCGGCAGTTCGGACTGATCTCTCGCTTCGACGACGATCGGATCCTGATGTCGGTCAATTCCGAGGTGGGCGGCACGCGAGAGTTCGGATTGGCGACGGTGTCGATCACGACCGGGGAATCGAAGGTGCTGCTCATGGACGCGGGAGACGCGGAGCTCGCCGGCGACCGGGTCTTCTTCACCCGTCATGACATGCTCCACGTCGCAGGTTACGACTCGAACACCGGGGCTCTGGTGGATGCCGGCGAGCCCGTGGGCGGCGGCATCCGGACCAACTTCGTCTCCCACGGCGAGATCGCCCTCACGTCCGACGGCACGCTGCTGCAGCTGCCGGGTGGTCTGCAGCGCGAGCAGCGACGCCTCTTCAACAGCGAGGACGACGGCGACGGGATGGGGTCGTTCGAGCCCGGCCCGTATCCCGGTCCGCTGGCGGTGTCCGACGACGGGAACATGATCTGCGTCACCCGACGGCTGGAGAACGGGCGAACCGAGCTCTGGGGTGGACGGATGGAGCAGGGAACCCTGCGGTCGGTCGTATCCGACTCCGAACGAATGGTCCAGTACTACTTCCTGAGTCCCGATGGTTCGAAGATCGCGGTCGGTTCGGTGGTCGACGTGCCCGGGGGAAGGGACACCATCATCGAAGTCGGCTCCTTCCGGGCGGATGCGCCGTTGAGGAAGGT
Source organism: Phycisphaerae bacterium (assembly GCA_002862325.1). Classification (GTDB taxonomy): domain Bacteria; phylum Planctomycetota; class Phycisphaerae; order Phycisphaerales; family SM1A02. The sequence goes on along the minus strand of PKCT01000214.1, from coordinate 1,451 downwards.
CTGGTCCTTCGCCGAGGGCGGGGGCTTCTTCCCCCAGTCGTTCCATCCCGATGGAGATCGTCTGCTCGGTCATCGCAACCACGAGTTCGACGACGGGGAGAAGGCCTTTGGACTCTTCGAACTGGATCTGAAGTCGGGCGAGTTGAGTCAGGTGCACACGCCGCCGGAGGGGGCGGTCCTCGGTCTCTGGTCCCCGGATGCCGACATCCTGCTCTTCCAGCGCATCGCCGACTCCTTCGGCATGACCCAGCCGAAGGGATTCCTCTTCAACCCGAGCACGGGAGACACCGTCCAGGTCGGCGAGCTGCCGATGTACGACAAGCAGTGGATACGAGGTGGGGATGGTGCGCTGGGGCTCGTCTACTGGGAGCGGGCCGATTCGCCCCGGTACGTTCCGGTCCAGTTCGATGACGATGGTGGGTTCGTGCTCGGTCGCGAGGTGCCTTGGGATCTCGAACTTCCCGATGGCGCCGTATCGCTGAAGATCGACGGCCGAGGGATCAACTATGCGGTCGTCCGCGGCGAGAACGAGTCGCCGGCGGGGTACATCGAGATGATCGAACACTGGGGGGACCAGTTCGACGTCGAGTCGAAATGACGCACGGATCGCCGGTGAGGTGCTGTCTTGCGCTGTTCATGATCCTGCCGCGGCGAGTACGGTCGATGGTCTTTGCGGCTTGACCACGGCGTTGACGGTGCTACGGTGGACGTCGTTCTGACCGGAGGTGTTCGGCCATGACTGAATCCACGCCATCGTCCATTCCTCGTTGGCTCTACATCCTGCTGGCGATCGGACTCCCGCTCGCGACGGGCTTGTACGGGATCCACAATCTCGTCGCGGGGTACACCGAGAAGGGCGTCCAGCAACTGTTCTGCACCGGCGTGCTGCTGGTGACGACGATCGCGGGCGTGTTCCTCATCTTCCCACTCTGCCTCTCCATTCCGGGATACCTCGCGATGTTCGTCTGGGTCATCTACGAGGCGTGCACCGTCACCGAGGACGGTCAGGGTCGACGCATGCCCTGAGCACTCGTCGGGCTCAACCAGCACGATCGACGATGGACGGCTGGAGTTTCGGCGGTCGAGACGGAACCACGCCTCGGGCTCGATACGATCTCCTCGTGGGGCGAGGTCGAGGGTGTGCGAATGGCATGCGGGAACACGCGGTCGGGTGAAGGTGGCGGGGGATCCGGAGGTGGTGGGCGAAGACGGGAGAGGGTTTCGGGGCGTCGGCTGGCGATGGCGGGCCTGCTCGCCGTCTCGGCGCTAAACTGGGTCCCACTTTCAGCCATCTACTCGCTCGGGCTGCCCGTCTTCCAAGCGTACCTCGCCGCGCCCGCCAACATTGTCGCGGCCACCGCGGTGCTCGCCTACGTCCCAAACATCTTTGTGCTCCTGCCGGGGCTGCTCTCCGACTGCGTGCCCATTTGCGGCTCGCGGCGCAAGGCGCG
>PKCT01000178.1 GCA_002862325.1 Phycisphaerae bacterium | reverse complement strand
CGGCATCGACCGTTGTCGAACAGGGCGTCCACGGCCTGCTGCAGCATCCGCTTCTCGTTCCGGATGATGACCTCGGGTGCGTTGAGATCCATCAGCTTCTTGAGGCGGTTGTTGCGGTTGATGATCCGGCGGTAGAGGTCGTTGAGATCGCTGGTCGCGAAGTTGCCGCTCTCCAGCAGGACGAGGGGCCGCAGATCCGGCGGGATCACCGGGACGACGTCGAGGACCATCCAGGTCGGGTCGTTCTCCGAGCCTCGGATCTGCTCGACGATCTTCAGTCGCTTCGAGAGATCCTTCTTCTTCTGCTTGCTGCGGGTCGCACCGAGATCCTCGCGGAGCTGAAAGGCGAGCTCGGTGAGGTCGAGCTGGTCGAGAAGCTCACGGACCGCCTCGGCGCCCATCATCGCGGTGAAGGCGCTCGCGCCGAATCGCTCGCGGGCTTCGCGGTACTCGTCCTCGGTCAGGACCTGCCGGGGCTGCAGTTCGGTGTCGCCCGGATCGACGACCACGTAGTCCTGGAAGTAGATGATCTTCTCGAGATCGCTGGTCTTCATGTCGAGGAGATTGCCCAGTCGGGAGGGCATCGCCTTGAAGAACCAGATGTGGACGATCGGGGCGGCGAGATTGATATGCCCCATTCGCTTCCGACGGACGCGGGAGTGGGTCACCTTCACGCCGCATCGGTCGCAGATGATGCCCTTGTACTTCGTGCCCTTGTACTTGCCGCACGCACACTCGTAGTCCCGCTCCGGACCGAAGATCCGTTCGCAGAACAGGCCGTCCTTCTCGGGACGGTAGGTTCGATAGTTGATCGTCTCGGGCCTCTTGACCTCGCCGAAGCTCCAGCTTCGGATGTCGTTGGGACTGGCGAGGGTGATCTTCACCGAGCCGTAATCGTTTACGCGATCAAAGACGTTTTCGGACATGTTCGGTCGTGCTCCCGCAGGCGGGGGGGTGTGTGCTGGTCAATGCCGGAGGGGTCCGGCGGACGGAGGAGAGTGCGTGCTCGGTTAGAGGACCGAGCCGGTGTCCTCCTGTTCCTTCTCGAGACTGATGTTCATGCCGAGACCCTTGATCTCGTGGCAGAGGACGTCGAACACCACCGGCATGCCGGCTTGCAGGGTGTTCGTGCCCTTGACCATCGAGTCGTAGATCTTGGTACGGCCCTCCACATCGTCGCTCTTGACGGTGAGGAGTTCCTGAAGCACGTAGGCGGCGCCGTACGCTTCCAGACCCCAGACCTCCATTTCCCCGAATCGCTGGCCGCCGGTCCGAGCCTTGCCGCCGAGCGGCTGCTGGGTGATCAGCGAGTAGGGGCCCGTGGAGCGGGCATGGATCTTGTCGTCCACCAGGTGGTGGAGCTTGAGCATGTACATGTAGCCGACGGTGGTCCGCTGCTTGAACGGTTCGCCAGTGCGTCCGTCGTGAAGTTGGATCTTCCCGTCGACGGGCATGTTGGCGAGCAGTTCACGCGGATGCCCCGGATCCTTGCCGTCGGCCTCGAACGTGTCGATCCGCGACTTGACGCGGGCGTTCGCCTCCCGGACCGCATCGAAGATCTCGTCCTCGATCGCGCCGTCGAAGACCGGCGTGACGGCCTGGAAGCCGAGCACAGCCGCGGCCCAGCCCAGGTGGACTTCGAGGATCTGTCCGACGTTCATACGGCTCGGCACGCCGAGCGGGTTCAGCATGATGTCGACCGGCGTTCCATCCTCGAGGAACGGCATGTCCTCCTCGGGCACGATCCTGGCGATCACGCCCTTGTTTCCGTGTCGTCCGGCCATCTTGTCGCCGACCGACAGCGGTCGCTTGGTCGCGAGGTAGACCTTCACCATCTCGAGGACGCCGGATGGGAGCTCGTCGCCTCGCTTCATGTGGGCGAGTCGTCGCTGCTTCTCCTTCTCGATGCCTTCGATGCGGGGCCAGAACCGGTTCTTCTCGGTGATGGCGAGCTCTCTCGCTTCCTTTGAGCCCTTGATCCACTTGTCGGAGAAGTTCTCGAGCTGCTCGAGGATGACCTCGGGGATGTCGCTCGCACCGACCTTCTGACGGGTGGACGGGTCGACCATCTCGGAGCCGGTGATCGAGTTGATCTTGCCGACCATCTCGCGGAAGAGTGCGATGGCCTTGGCGTCCATCGACTCCTCGAACTCCTGCATGTCCTTCTTGAGCTGCTTCTTCTGGTCGTCGTTGAGGTGCATGCGACGGCTGAAGTGACGCGTACCGATGACGATGCCGTTGGTCCCGGCGGGGACCTCGAGCGAGTCGTTCTTCACGTCCTCGCCGGCGCGGCCGAAGATGGCGTGGAGAAGCTTCTCTTCCGGACTCAGCTCGGACTTGGACTTCGGACTGACCTTGCCGACCAGGATGTCTCCGGGGCCGACCTTGGCTCCGATGCGGATGATGCCCATGTCGTCGAGGTTCCGAAGCATCTTCTCGGAGACGTTCGGGATGTCGTTGGTGAACTCCTCGCGACCGAGCTTGGTCTCGCGGATCTCGACCTCGAAGGAATCGATGTGGATCGACGTGAAGGCGTCGTCCTTGACGAGACGTTCGTTGAGCACGATTGCGTCTTCGAAGTTGTATCCGTCGAACGTGTTGAACGCCACGAGTGCGTTGCGGCCGATGGCGAGCTCGCCCATCTCGGTCGAAGCACCGTCGGCGAGCAGCTGGCCCGCTTCGACCATGTCGCCCATCGCGACCACCGGCTTCTGGTTCTGACAGGTCCGCTCGTTGAGGCCTACGAACTTCCGTAGTTCGTACTCGTCCGCGTTGTCGATGACGATTCGGGTCGAATCGACGAAGGTCACCTCGCCGCCGCGGCGGGCGGTCACGATCATGCCCGAGTACGGACCGATCTCGCGCTCCATGCCGGTCGCGACCAGGGGCGGATCGACCTTGATCAAAGGCACCGCCTGCCGCTGCATGTTCGAGCCCATCAAAGCGCGGTTCGCATCATCGTGCTCGAGGAACGGAATCAGGGAGGCGGAAATGCCGACGATCTGCTTGGGCGAGATGTCGACGTACTCGACCTCGTTCGCATCGACGAGCAGGAGATCGCCGTCCTTGCGGGCGAGGATGTTGCCGGACTCGAGCTTCCCGTCACGGGCGATGGCGTCGCTCGTCGCGAGCACCCGCTGGAGCTCCTCGTCGGCTCGGAGCAGGTCGACCTCTTCGGTCACGGCCCCCTTCTTGACCTTGCGGTAGGGCGTCTGCAGGAAGCCGTAGTCGTCGATCTCGGAGTAGATGCCGAGCGAGGCGATCAGGCCGATGTTCGTGCCTTCCGGCGTTTCGATCGGGCAGATTCGACCGTAGTGCGAGATGTGGACGTCGCGGACTTCGAAGCCCGCTCGTTTCCGGTTCAGACCGCCCGGGCCGAGGGCCGAGAGCCGGCGCTCGTGCACGAGCATCGAAAGCGGGTTCGTCTGGTCGACGACCTGCGAGAGTTCGGATCGACCGAAGAAGAACTCGATCGCGCTGGAGATGCTCTTGGAGTTGACCAGGTCGCTGATCCGGCTCAGTTCGTCCGGGTCCTTGACGCTCATGCGCTCCTGCACCGTGCGGCGGAGCTTCAGGAAACCCTTTCGCATCTCTTCGACGGCGAGCTCGTCGAGCGTGCGGAGGCGCCGGTTGCCGAGGTGGTCGATGTCGTCGACGTGAGCGCGGGATCGCTTGGCTCGGAGGTCCATGATGTACCGCACGACCGCCAGGAAGTCCTCGCCCTGCAGGTACTGCTCGGTCTCCTCGCGCACCTTGTAGATCGGATCGTCCTCGAACTTCCGATTGATGCGGAAGCGTCCGACCCGTCCCAGTCGGTATCGATTGTCGTCGAAGAACTTCTCGTCGAAGAGCGCCTTGGCCTTGTCGAGCTGGGGGGGGTTGCCCGGTCGCAGGCGTCCGTAGATCTTGAGGAGAGCCGCCTCGTGCTCGGTCACCTCGGCGAGGAAGTCCAGGCGTTCCTCGGCGAGGGTGTTGAGAATGAGGGGGTCCGAAGCGTCGGTGATGACCCGGATGGACTTGAGCTCGGACGCCTGGATCGCATCGATCGCGTCGCCGATCATGCGGCCGACGGTGCAGAGTTCCTCACCGGTGTCGGTGTCCACGATCATCTCGGCCGAGTAGTACTCGGGACGCAGCTTCTCGGTCTTCACATCCTTGACGTCGTAGAAGAGCTCGAGAATCTTGTCGGTCGAGGAGAAGTCCTCGTGCAGTGCGCGGAGGAAGGTGGTCGCCGCGAGCTTGGTCGACTGGTCGATTCTCATCGCCAGCACGTCCTTCTTGGTGACCTCGAGCTCGATCCACGACCCTCGCTCGGGGATGATTCTCGCGCTGTGCAGCGGACGGTCGCCGAAGCTCGAGGCGATCGAGAAGTCGACACCCGGTGATCGATGGAGCTGGCTGACGATGCATCGTTCCGCTCCGTTCACGATGAACTCGCCGCCGCCGGAGAAGTTGCTCGCTCTGGCGACCTCCCAGGGCAGGCGAACGCCGGCCATGATCGGGATCTCCCCGAGGTAGATGTCCTCCTCGGGGGTCTCCGAGACGCCGTCGCGGTGGAATCTGACCCGGACGCGGAACGGCATGCCGTAGGTGAGTCGAAGCTCGCGGCATTCGTCGGGGGTGTACCTGGGTTCGTCGAGCGAGTACTGCACGTACTCGAGCCGCATCGAGCCGTCGTAGCTCTCGATGGGGAAGACCTCTCGGAGGAGGCTCTCGAGCCCGAACTCGGGTCTCCGGCTGTCCGGTTCCGAGTCGAGTTGCAGGAATCTCTCGTACGCGTTCCCTTGAACTCGAACGAGATCGGGAATCCGCAATCCGTCCTTCCGCTTGCTGAAGTCACGGGGGGTTCGGGTGGTCATCCAGGGTAGTCCTCGTCTGTTCCGCCTGGTGGCGGTCGGCGTGGTTGTCGGTCAGCGCCATCCGGTCTGTCGGATGGCAGGACGAATCGGGCATTCGCCCGGGATCAGGCGGCCTTCGCGGTCGAAGCGTGCTGCAACGCGGCTTCGACCAGTTGGTCGAACGTCGCCGGATCTTCGATGGCGATCTGGCTCAACATCTTCCGGTTGAGCAGAATGCCGCTGCGCTGCAGGCCGTTGATGAACACGCTGTATCGCGTGCCTCTCATCCGGCATGCTGCGGTGATGCGCGTGATCCAGAGTCGGCGGTAGTCGCGCTTCCGGGTCCGTCGGTCCCGAAAGGCGAAGCGGCCGGCCCGCATGAGAGCGACCTTCGCCTGCTGCTTGTGGCGACTTTTGGTTCCGAAATAGCCGCGGGCCTTCCGCAGCAACTTACGTCGGGCCTTTGTTCGGGCCGCACCTTTGCGTACGCGTGGCATGGCTCTCTCCAATACTGCCGCGGCGGGGGATTCCGAGCGGAATCACTTCGACCCGACGGGCGAACTAGGTCTTTTCGAATAGCAGTCGGGATCCCGAGCGATCTCGACAACGGACATGGTGCAGGAATCGACGCTCAGGATTCTGAGGTCGCCATCTCTCGACGCTGCGCGTCGGCGATCGACTGTTCCTGCGAACGAAGTGGACGGAACAGCAGCGTTCCGAAACGCACCATGTCGCCCGCACGAGCGTAGCGAGGGCGTCGGTAGCTTCGGATCTGCGTGCCGGTCTTGTTGCTCTTCAGGTGACGGCTGTGGGGACTTCTGAATCGAATCTTGCCACTCTTGGTGATCTTGATTCGCTTCAGGAGCCCTTTATGCGACTTGCTCTTTGGCATGACTGCACCGGAGGGGTTGAGGGCGGGGTCTTCGAAAACCGATCGAATCGAACAGTCTAGCAAAAGTCGCGCGTTTTTGCCAGCTGGGCCCAGTAGGTCCGATAAATTTACGCCGGTCCTCGAAGCGGCGGGACGATTCTCCGCTGAGCTCAGTGAGCCAGGACCGTGTCGTGGTGGTCTTCAGGCGTCAGAGTTTCGGTAGCCGCGTCGTGGGCGTAGTCGTGTGCGACCCAGATGTTGTCCTCGGTGCTGCTGCTGTCGTTCTCCAGCCATGGAGACCGAAGAATCGACGTTTCGAGCCTGAAGTTGATCACCACCAACCGCGTTCGTCCGTGGTTGTTCGCGCCGACTCCGGAATCGCAGGGTTGGCCGTTCTGACGAATCGCCTCGATCACCGGATTGCAGTCACCAAGGAGAAACGAGCCGGGCTTGTACGTCCCGGCGAATCGATGGGCACTGATCTGGAAGGGGACTCGATATGCCACGAGAGAACGCTGGCCTCGCTCCCCGTTCGCCTGGGCCTCGATCTTGGTGTACAGCATGCCCTCGGGAATCCGCTCCTCTGAGACGAGGACCCCCAGGTGGGAGCTCCACGGATGGTGTACCGGGTTGAGGTGGCCTGCCGGGGTGTTGGCCGGAGTGGGGGCTCCATCCGACCCGAAGAGGTCGAGGTCGATGGGCAGGGCGTCGCCGTTGTCGCTCGCAAAACCGGCAATCGCCTGTCCAATGGCCTGCTGACGCATCTGGGACGAGGCGATTTCCTGGCGGGAATCCAGCTGGTTGTAGAGGGGAACTCCGATCGAAACCGCCAGGAGAAGTGCCGCGGCGATCGCGAAAGAGTCGGGAAGTCGAATCAGCCTCGCCTTTTCCGCGACGTCGGGCGACACGGTCCAGTCCCGCTGTCGTTTCGCCTCCTCGTCGTCGATGCGGGCCAGGGTGCTCGCGACAAGATCCGATCGTGGTTCCCCGTCCGGATACCGATCGATCACTTCCAGCAGATTGAGCAGCGCCGCTTCCCGTTCATTCCGGGGAGCGGCGTCGGGGGCGAGGCCATCCTCGAGAAGGCGGTCGCAGGCGGCCTTGTCGGCTTCGCTCAGTCGCGAGATTCTCTGGGGTGTGGAAGGATCTGAACGCTCGTCTTCGGCGTGAGACATGGGCTGCATCCTGGCCGCTGAAATACGGACTATGGGTTGGTCGAGGGGTTTTGATCGGATGCTCTCTGGTGTCGAGAGACGGCCGATCGCCACGAATCTGAGAAGTGGGCGACCGCAGCATGGAGGCGGCTCTTGACGGTACCCAGAGGAATCTGAAGGCTGTCCGCGATCTGGTTGTAGCTCAGTCGCTGGAAGTAGCTGAGGAGAAGGATCTCTCGATAGTGCGCGGGCAGGCTGTCCACCACCTCCTTGACCAGCGTCTGCTGCTCGGTCTCGAGCAAGCCGGCATCGACCGTCGCCTCGCCGTCTGAGATCAGGTCGACCAGAGAGGTCTCACGCCCATCCGTGGCCCCGACCGGCGTGGAGAGGCTCACGGCCGCTCGTCGTTTCTGACGGCGGTGGAAGTCGCGGGCCTTGTTCGCCGCGATGGTGTACAGCCAGGGCTTGAATCGCCTGGACGCGTCGAAACTTTCGGCCGAGAGGTGCACCTGGAGGAAGGCGTCCTGGAAGACGTCGTCCGCCGAGGCTCGCGAGCCGAGAAATCGGGTCAGGAATTGCGAAAGATCGGTCTGGTATCTCTCAACCAGCTCGGGGAAGGCGGATGCCTCTCCGTTGCGGTACGCGACCAGCAGTTCCTCGTCGGTTCGGGCGGACATCGTCGACTCGTGCTCCCGGGGGCAGTCTGCGGCCCCAACGCGGGACTGAGGCGACCGACGCCCCACGATAGAGGAATCGGATGAATCCTTCTTGGCGATCAAAAGACGGAGAAGGTCCGCGAGGGAACAACGCTCAGCGAAACCAATGAAACCGGTTCCGGTATGGGTGAGAGCAGTCATGGGTCCGGGTACGGGCCCTGGGAATCCCGAGATCGCGCAAATTGGAAAAAATGAGGGATCGGTCCAGGATGGGATTTTCGGCGTTCGTCACCCGAGATCGCTAGCATCTGCACTTCCGCCTCGTCCGAGGCCCCGAGATTTCGTGAGGAGCGTGTTCATGCCGGTTCCGGTATCCCAGATGTGGACGGTGGCGAGCTACGTCGTCGGGCAGCGATTGCGTCGGAGGCGGCGATATCCGCTGGTGCTGATGCTCGAGCCACTCTTCCGATGCAACCTAGCCTGCGCCGGCTGCGGCAAGATCCAGTACCCGCCGCACATCCTGAAGCGACAGCTCAGCGTCGAAGAGTGTCTCGCCGCGGTCGACGAATGCGGCGCACCGATGGTGTCGATTCCGGGCGGGGAACCTCTGCTCCATGAAGGGATGCCGGAGCTTGTACGCGAACTCGTTCGTCGCAAGAAGTACATCTACTTGTGCACCAATGCGCTGCTCCTCAAGGAGAAGCTCGAGGCGGGATGGTTCGAACCGAGCAAGTATCTCTCCTTCAGCGTGCACATGGACGGAAGCCAGGAGCATCACGACTTCGCGGTCTGTCGCGAAGGAACCTTCGAGAAGGCCATCTCCGGAATCCGCCTGGCGGTGGATCGAGGCTTCCGGGTGACGACCAACACCACGCTCTTCGACGGCGCGGACCCGAACGCAGTCAGGGGCTTCTTCGACGAGATGATGGAGGTCGGCGTCGAGGGGATGATGGTGTCTCCGGGCTACGCCTACGACAAGGCCCCTGATCAGACGGGATTTCTCCAGCGTCGCTCGACCAACGAGCTGTTCGAGATGATCCTGTCCAATCGAAAGAAGGGCTGGAGGTTCAACCAGTCACCGCTCTTCCTGGAGTTCCTCATGGGCAAGCGTGACTTCGAATGCACGCCCTGGGGCAATCCAACCTTCAACATCTTCGGATGGCAGAAGCCGTGCTATCTGCTGCAGGAGGGGTACGTCGATACCTTTGACGAGCTCATGGAGACGACCGAGTGGGATCGCTACGGCGTGGCCAGCGGGAATCCAAAGTGCGCAAACTGCATGGTGCATTGCGGATACGAACCCACCGCGGTCGACTACACCTTCAGCGGGGTGCGCGGCATCTGGGCGAACGTCAAGGCGATGCTCTTCAACCGCTATGCCAATCCCACGGCCGCCGCCCGCCTCGAAGAGGAGAAGTCCAAGCCACATGGACCCATGCAGCATCTGGTCCAGCTCGGCTTCGCCGTCGACGTCAAGCCGGACGGGACGCGCGAGGTCGTCCGCCGCGACTCCGACGAGGCGGCGGCGTAAGCGACGTCGGTGGCCTGGCGGCGACGCAGCTCGCCGCCTGCAACGAGTCCAACCTCGACGCGTTCTGCGCCTGCTGCCACCCCGAAGTCGAGGTGTGGAACGATCGCACGCGGGCCTGCGCCGGGATCGAGACGTTCCGTGACCGCTATCGGCGGCTCTTCGAGGACTGGACGTTCGGGGCGACCGTCTCGGAACGCGTGGTGGCCGGCGAGGACGCGGTTCACCTCGAGCACGGGTGGCGGGTCGATCCGAAGGACAGCCGCCGCTTGGAGGGCGATTTGCTGGTCACTCACACGATGCGCGAGGGCCTCATCGGGGTGAAGCAGTTTCTCCAGGTCTGAGTTCCGAGGCCTACCCATTCGGGACTGACCGCATGGAATGGGTTTCTCGGGACCGCGTGCACAACCTGCCGGATGCTGGCGTGTCGTCACTGGGCCTGGAGAATCCCTCGCATGCCGTTTACCAGAGGATCCGTTTCATACAGCCGGTTTCGTCTTGCAGGAGACGCGCCGGCCCGTCCCGACGACACCGTGCTCGATGCGTTGAGTGCCAATGTCCTGCAGCCGACGATCGGCGTGCCGGTCGAGTCCGAATGCGGTTGGACCGCCGGCGCCCACATCCTCGATCAGGACTTCAGTCGCGAGCACTGCGTGTTCGGAGCCTGTCTACACGCCGCGATGCGTCTCGATCGAGTGCGGGTTCCGGCGGAGCTCAAGCGCGCCTATCTCGCGCAGGAGCAGCGGGCGGCGATGCTCGGACGAAGCGACCAGGGCACCGTCGAGGGGCTGCCGGACCGGCCGCTGGGGCGTCACGAACGACGCGAAGCGAAGGAGGCGGCCGAACGGCGTTGGCTGGAGGAGGTTTCAGATGGTCGTCATCGATCCAGCGCCCTCGTGCCGTTTCTGTGGAATCCGGGTCATGGTTGGTTCCTGGCGCCGGCGAATGGCGACAAGGTCGTCGATGCGCTGCGGGACCTGGTCCAGACGACGTTCGGCGGACGATTGAAGCCCGCGAGTGCAGGCGCGGTGGCGCTCGACATCCTCGCATCCAAGGGGTTGTCGAGCCGATTCGACGACGCGATGCCGGACGCGTGCGGGGATCCGCCGACACCGAGGACCGCGGAGCTCGCGGCCATGATCGGTGACAGGCCCGAGGTTCCGTGGGCGCAAGGGGGGCCGGAGCCGAAGGATTTCCTCGGCAACCTGTTCCTGATCTGGTTGTGGATGCGATCGGAACAGCGCGAATCCATCGTCGACCTCGCCGATGGTCGTGGCATCTCGCTCATGGTCGACCGGACCATAGACATGGAATGCGCCTGGGGTGTGACCGGGCGGCAGTCGCTCCGGGGCGACGGTCCGGGACGAAGTGCGGAGGCGGCGAAGGCGCTTCAGCAGGGCAAGTGGCCGAGGCGACTCGGTCTGCTCCTCTCGGACGGTCATTCCGAATGGTCCTTGGATCTGCAGGGCGACTTGTTCCGCGTTGGGGCACTCAGGATTCCCAAGCCCGACGAGAAGCCGGGAAGCGAGCGTGAGGCGATGGCGCATCGAATCGAATCGATCGAGACGGTCGATGCGATCCTCCTGTCGCTGTACGAGCTGTTCCTGCTCGAGAGGTTCGGTGACGGCTGGTCGGCGAGAAGATCCGAGATCGGATCCTGGATCGCGGAGAAGGGACGCCGTCCGATGCCTGCGGCTCCGGTCGTGGAGATGTCCGTCGGCTGATCGGGCCGGGCCGTTCAGGACGCCGCGCTGCGGGCGGCTCCCGCGAAGGCTTCGATCAGAGACGCGTCCTTCACACCCCGCGTGGATTCGACTCCGCTCGAGACGTCGACTCCGAACGGCTGCGCGGATCGGACGACGTCGGCGACGGAATTCGGACCGAGTCCTCCCGCCACGATGACCGGGGTCCGAAGCTCCGCGATCGTCTCTGCCAGGAGGCCGTGGTCGAATGCGCGACCGCTTCCCGCCTCGGGGCCGTCGACGAGCAGTGCGGCGACATCGGGGTGTTCGTCCCAGAATCGACACGTCTCCGGATCGAACGGAATGGCCTTGATGATCCGATGGCCGGTCTCCATCGCGATCGACTGCACCCGCTCGGGTGTCTCCCGGCCGTGCAGTTGTATCCATTGCCCGGGCCAGGCTTCGACCATTTCCATCTCCGGATCGACGAAGAGGCCGATGGGTTCCAGGCTTTCGGGAAGGGCGCCGTAGAGCGCCATCGCCTCGGGGAACTCCAGTCGTCGCGGCGATCCCTCCGCGAAGACGAACCCCACCGCATCGACGCCGCATCGGGCGCACGCGTCGACGTCCTCGCGAGTCCTGACGCCACAGATCTTCACGAACGGATGTTGTCCGCGTCCGAGCAGCATGGTCACGTCGTTTCGGTCTCCGGGGTCATCTCGGCGAGCAGGGTGTCCCGTAGGGAGACCAACTGGGGGGAAAGCGGGCGCGACGCCAACTGATCGAGGTACGGCCGGGCCTCGCCCGGTCGGCCGAGACGGCGGATGAGCAGGGAGGCGATCAGGAGACGAAACTCGTCGCTCGAGCCCCCAGCGCCCTGGATGACCTCGCCACGTCGCTCCAGGAGCCGCCGGTACGCGCGTACCGCGAGTTCGGAATCCGAATTCTTCATGGCCCGATTTCCGAGATCCGCCTGATCGGCGTCGGGAAGAGCGAGGGACGCGGGCGCCGACCGGTAGAGCTCGAGCGCCTCTTCGGTGCGATCCTCGCGCAGTGCGGTCACGATTTGCCGTCGCAGTGGGGCGTCGGGATCCGGCGTCGATGCGCTCGACGCGTCCACTCGACGCGGTACACCGCTGGTTGGGCCCGCATGGTCGAAGGGCGTGCCGAAGGTCCGGGCGGCGGATCGCATCTCCGCGCGGCGACGCCGTTGCTTCAGCAGGTAGAGGAGATCGAGATCGGTGCTCTTGAGGATCCCCGTCAACAGCAGGACGAGTGCGGTCGAGACGCCGAAGAACGTCCCTCCCAGGTGCGCCGCGTAGGCCGTGCTCCCTCCTGCACCGAACATCGTCGACACCTGGCCGAGGAGGTCCAGTAGGAAGTACAGGCCGATGAAGTACGTTGCCGGGATGTGGAAGACCCCGACGATCAGGAACCAGAACAGGACCTTGACGGTCGAACGAGGGAACAGCACGAGGTAGGCGCCGCTCACCGCCGCGACGGCGCCGGATGCGCCGATCGCCGGAGATGCCGACGCCACGAGATGGGCGAGCGACGCGGCCACGCCTCCCGCCAGGTAGAAGAGAAGGAACCACCAGGAACCGAGTCTGGATTCGAGCGCCTGGCCGAAGATCCAGAGGAACAGCATGTTGAATCCGATGTGCATGAGGCCGGTCGGATCGTGGAGGAAGAGCGAGGTCACCGGTGTCCAGACGCGGAAGTCGGTGCGATGGACCGCGCCGAAACGGATGATTTCCTCGTCCGTGGAGAGTCCCATACGAACCACGATCGCCAGCCCGAGGAAGATCGCCAGGTTCAAGGCGATCAGTGTGCAGGTGGCGATCGGTCGGCGTCCGATGACTCGGTCGGTTCCCAGAGGAATGAACATGGGCAAAGTCTATGCGGAGGAGAGCATCGACCCATTGAGATCCACTCCGGTCGGCCCTACACTGTCTGATCCCGCGAAATCGCCGGCTCGGTTCGGAGGAGATCGGGGGTCAGAGAGAAAACAATCGTCACCGACACCACGGAGTCAGCGCCATGACCGCGGTCAGCAGCAAGCAGTTCGATCAGGGCCTCGTCAACACCATCGCCGCCGAGACGCAGATGTCGTTCATCGACGGTGAGCGGGGTATCCTCGAATATGTCGGCGTCGACATAGATTCGCTTGCGCGGAACTCGACTTTCGAGGAGGCGACCTTCCTGCTCTGGAACGGGCGGTTGCCGAACGCCTCCGAGCTCGAGACCTTCGAAACGGAGCTCCGAGCGGAGTACGAGCTGCCCGCCGGAGTCCTCGACATGGTGAAGGCGACGCCAGCCGACGCATCCCCGATGCACACCGTCCAGACCCTCGTGTCCGCGTTGTCGCTGTTCGATCCCGAAGCGGACGACAACTCCGCAGAAGCCAACATCCGTAAGGCGATACGCCTCGTCGCGAAGACACCAACCCTGATCGCCGCCTTCGACCGGCATCGCAAGGGCAAGGATCTCATCTCGCCCGACGCGAACCGCACCATCGCGAGCAATTTCCTCTGGATGCTCCGGGGCGAGGAGCCTACGGCGACCATGGTCCGAGCCCTCGACGTCTGCCTGGTCCTGCACGCCGACCACGGATTCAACGCCTCGACCTTCACCTCGCTCGTGGTGATCTCCACCTTGAGCGACCTCTACTCCGCGTGTTCCGCCGCGGTCGGCGCGCTGCGCGGGCCGCTCCACGGTGGTGCGAACGAGGGGGTGATGGTGATGCTCAACGAGATCGGCGACATGTCGAAGGTCGACGAATTCATGGCGGGCAAGTTGGAGCGCAAGGAGAAGATCATGGGGTTCGGGCACCGGGTCTACAAGGCCTACGATCCCCGCGCCACCTATCTCAAGACCTTCGCCGAGGGCCTTGCAAAGGATACCGGCAATCTGCCGCTCTACGAAATAAGCAAGCGGATCGAAGAGATCATGCACGAGGCGGTCGCCGACAAGGGGATCTTCCCGAACGTCGATTTCTACTCCGCGACGACCTACTGGTCGCTGGGACTCGACCTCGATCTCTTCACTCCGATGTTCGCCCTCAGCCGCATGAGTGGCTGGACCGGTCACTGCATCGAGTACCTCAAGGACAACAAGCTCATTCGTCCCGGGGCGTCGTACGTCGGCCCGCACGAGGTCGCCTACGTTCCGCTGAGCGATCGCTGACGGGGTTCATCGACAAGAAGGACGGCAAGTCCTCCCTGAAGTTCCTCGTGACGCTCGCCATCGGCGCGATCCTGATCGCGGGTGGTGAGGCGGCATCGTCGAGCGGAGGACCGCAGATCGCGTGGCTCGGCCTGGTCGTCGTGGGTGGCGTGTTCGGACTCGCCGCGATCATCGGCTTGATCATCTTGATGATGGCCGAAGTCGGTCCGTTCTGACGCAGCCGAATACGCGAGCGGCGACTTCAGCCGGGCTCAGGCCTTCGCCGCCCACGGCCCGCGAATCGCGAGCGTGAGTCCCTGCTGCTGGATGTTCACGAACATCGTCTCGCCGTCCGGGCTGAAGCAGACACCGGCCATTTCGCTGTTGCTCACGCGGTTCATTGCGAATCGCTCCAGTGAGCCGTCGGGGCGGATCCGGACCACGCCGTTTCCACCGGGACCATCCTCGCTCACGTAGAGGTCACCGGACAACGCGACGGTGAGGTTGTCCGCGTTCTCGACGATGCTTCCCGTCTCGGCCTCCACGAAAAGGTCGAGCATCCCGGGGCTCGCGGCTTCCTCTGGAGTCCCTTCCGCGGGAGACGGTCGGTAGCGGAAGATCTGACCGATCCTTGCCTCGCCACCGGTCGTGCACGCGACGAAGACGTCCTCCTTTCCGGTCCAGATGCCTTCCCCGCGAGCGAAGATCGCCGCGCCGGCGTCCACCGCGCGAAAGCGGAGGTCGTCGTTCGGAGCCTCGACGTCCTCCAGATCTATCCAGTCCACCGCCACCTTTCGCTGCCGATCCAGCGTTCGGGATTCGGTCGCGCCGTCGATCCACTGACGCGTGTCGAGGCTCGGGCGATCCTTGACCCTGAGGGCCTGGAGCTTTCCGCCTGCCGCCAGGCGGCCGGGTTCCCTCGGGACGAACCGGTAGAGGACGCCGTCGTTCCGATCCTCCGTGAGATAGACGCAACGTCCGTCCGGTGCGACGGCGATCGCCTCGTGATTGAATCGGCCGAGGGCCTTGAGCGGGCGTGGAGGGGTGAGGCCGAGACGCGTCGATGCAGGGACCTCGAAGCACCACCCATGATCTTGCGCACACGTCTCTCCGGCTCGCTGGGTCCACTCTTCGCAGGTGATCCAGGTGTTCCAGGGCGTCATGCCGCCGGCGCAGTTCCGGCCGGTGCCGGCCAGCGAGAGGAAGTGACGCACGACCTCGCCGGTGGAGGGGTCGTAGACGATCGAGGTTGTTCCGCCGAGTGACGGAGGCCCTCCTGCGCGACCGCCGTCGTACAGGAGACTTCGGTCGATGCGGCTCAGGCGTTCGAGATTCGGTCCGTAGGGCCCCAATCTCGGATCCGCGTCGATGCCGACTTCGTGGTTGCGGATGAGGAGAACCCTGCCGTTTCCACCATCGAAGCACGCCATGCCATCGTGCATCGCCGGGACGAACAGGCCATCGTCCATCTCCTCGCCCCACCGGGAGATCAGGTGGTAGCTGAAACCTTTGGGAAGATCCAGAAGCCCGTTGGGATCAGGTCGAAGACGCCCATAGGCGTGATCAGGAGGTGTGCCCAGCAGACCTGCGGCAGCGGCTCGGCCGCG
>PKCT01000248.1 GCA_002862325.1 Phycisphaerae bacterium | reverse complement strand
GCCCATCCCTTGGGACGGATCTTTTCGATCGAATGGATCTTCCGGATCACGTTGTGGGAGAGCTTCTTCGAGATCCTGACCTCGTTTTCGGCCTGGATCAGGAAACGGTCGTCCTTGTCACGATCGGGGTTCAGCAGGACCTGCTTCAACGCGAAGACCTCGCTGGACTTCGGGTCGAAGACGCAGAAGATCCTGCTGGCAGCGCCGTCTCCGACGTGCTTCAGGACTCGGTAGCCGTTGATCGTTTCGGGAATGGTCACGAGAGACATGGTGTATTGAGGACCGCTGGGTACTGCTGGGTTGTCTACGCCCCGATCCGCGGGGACTCTTTCGCCGCATTCGATTGGGGCGTGATATTCGGCCAAAAAGCCGGGCTTGAGAGGTGGGTCCGTCGACCGAGCCCTGCGCTCGTTTAGCGACCCTAAATATATAGAGTCACTCGGTGAATTGGTACGCGAACCCTCAAACTTTGCACGACCTGATCAACCTGTGGGCACATCACCTTTTCCGGAATAGGAACCGAGGGCACGACGCTGGATTTGACGTCCGAGATCGTCCAGGAGGCTAGATGCGCCGAATCGGAAGAGAGAAGGCGACAACCATGCTTCGGAGAGCGTTTCTCGCACCATAACGAGGTTGTGAATCGCGGATTTGGCGGTACGAATTCCACCCGCCGGCTTCATTCCGATCTTGGTGCCATGCGCCAGAAAATGATCGCGGATCGATTCGAGCATCACGAGTACGACGGGCATTGTCGCGGCGGGAGAGATCTTTCCCGTCGAGGTCTTGATGAAGACCTCGCCATCGACCAGGCCGTCCTCTTCATGCGGTTCCGAAGCAGCCGCTTCGATCGCGAGGTCGGAGGCGAGCCGCACGCGATCGAGCGATCCGAGTTCCCCCGTCTCGAGAATGATCTTGAGGTGTGCTGCGCCGCAGGTGCGTTTGATCGCGGCGATCTCGTCCTGAACCTCGTCGTAGCGTCCGGAGAGGAATGCGCCTCGATTGATCACCATGTCGATCTCGTCGGCGCCGGCGGCGACCGCATCCGCGACGTCGGCGAGCCGGACGTCGAGTGGATACTGGCCACTGGGAAATCCGGTCGCCACGCTCGCGATCCGAACGGCGGATCCCCGAAGGGCGTCTCGGGCGACATCGATCAGGTTTGGGTACACGCAGACCGCCGCGACCGGTGGGACCTCGAGCCTGACATGATCCGGAACCGGATGCATCGCCCGATGACACAGGGCGTGGACCTTGCCCGAGGTGTCCGCACCCTCGAGCGTGGTCAGATCGGTCATAGACACCGCGAGACGCAGCGCAGCGTCCTTCGAGGACGTCTTGATCGAACGAGTGGTGAATTCGGCGGCGCGACGCGTCGCCATCACCGGATCGACCGTACGAGTGCGTCGAGGCATCGGAGATCCGTTCCTGGTCAGCCGCCTCGGCCAGCGGTGAAGAGTCTCGGCAGGAATGCGCCGCCACGAAGCTGGAGTCTGCTGGTCGCGGGCGTGTTCGCGTTCTCGATCCAGTAGATGTAGAGCGACTCCTCGCTCGAATCGATCACGTAGATCAGATCGTACGGACGATCCGCGGGACCCCGACCACTCGAGCTCGCGACCAGGGAGAATCCCTCGTCGGTCGAGACGGCCATTCCGGCGTAGGCGGGGTTGGGTGCGATGCGACCGGCCTGCATGATGGCGAGCGCGGCGATCACGAAGGCCGATGCCCAGAGGACCGGCGCGGAGATGAGGTTTCGTTGGCGTTGGTTGCTGTTCATGTGTGGAGTCTCCCCGGGATCACTTGCTGTTCTGACGGACCGAGACGCCGTCCTTCACCAGGTCGGCGTAGCCCATGCCTTCCAGAAGGTTCTGCTGGACGTTGTAGCGAACCGCCACCATCTGTCGCGAGTTCTGGTCCACGATGTAGAGCAGGTAGGGGACCGATCCTTGTGCGCGGCCCGAGACCATGGCGTACTTGCCACGAAATCTCTGCTGTGCTTCCGCGGTCGGGGCGAAGGTCATCGCGGCGAGGATGACCAACATGAGGCCGTTCAGGAGCACGAGGCCCTTGAGGTTCTTGCGAAACATGACGTTCTCCGGATTCGAGGCGGCCGCCTCGCTCGATCAAAGGTCCTGCTGCTGTCGCTTGGACGGGAAGAGGGTGAGAAGAACCAGGATGGTCAGGAAGACCGCGGCCACCAGGTAGCCCACGAATACGGGCGTTCGCTGGGCGACGTTGGGATCCCGGGGGGCATCCTGGGCAAGGGCGATGGCCGTGGACCCCAGGGGGCCGGCGAGCATCGCGACGCACAACATGAGGGTGAATCTGCGCATAGGACGCACAGTATCCCCGATCGACTCCCGAAGGGCAAGAAACCGCCCGTGCCTCCCTGAAGAGGCACGGGCGGTCGGCCCCAGGGGCCATATCGAGCCGTCGAATGTCTCCGCGGATCAGGGAGCGGGCTCCGTGGGTGATCCGTTGATCATGAATCCTGGAGGTTCCATGCCCATGCCTTGGCAGGACATCCCGATCGTGATGCTGTCACCGGGGCAGAACTCGCCGTTCCAGGTCTCGTTCCCGATGAGGACGTTGTGGCCGTCGGATTCCAGCAACACCCCGTTCCAGACGCTGTCGATGGTCGTGTCGTGGAGATGGAATCCAAGTTCCCAACCGGAGAGGCACTCGTCGCTCCCGTTGGTCAGGGTGATCTCAGCGATGAAGTTCCCGGGCCAGGAGTCCACGATCCGCCAGTTGTGGGTGATTCCGGAGATCTCGCACGCGTCCAGCTGCCCGTCGCCGTCGAGGTCGCCCTCGGCGAGGTCGCAGGCATCGGGCAGGCCGTTCCTGTTGCAGTCGTCGACCGAGCCGTCGATCACGGCGCAGGCGTCAGGGACGCCGTCCCCGTCGCAGTCGTCGAATCCACAGGCGTCGGGAATGCCGTTGCCGTCGCAGTCGGCGGCGCCGGCGGCGATCTCGTCCTCGTCGGAGACGCCGTTGCCGTCGCAGTCGGGGCTGCAGCTGCCCCAGCTCGAAAGAGCGATGCCGAGGTCGGCACCATTGGTCTGCCCATCGCCGGTGATGTCTCCGTCGGCCGTCCCCCACGCCGCGAGCATCAGCCCGAGATCGCCGCCACCGACGCTCCCGTCGCCGTCCAGATCCGCTGGGCACTTGCAGGCCGCGTCGCACGAACCGAAGTCGACGTCGGACAGCGCGTAGAAGCCTTCGCCCACGGGATCGAGTCGTTGCCAGATCACGTAGATCGCGTGCTGACCGGAGCGATCGGGCAGCACCGTCGGGATCTTGTACACGTTCTCTTCGAGGGTCACCGCACCGACCGGAAGCTCCTCCATCTTCGACCATACCAGCGGTTGGGATGGATCCCAGTCCGGCGTGGTGATGTAGGCGCGGAACACGTTCGGATCGTGCGGCGTCGACGCGAAGAACTCGAGCGTGAACGGTCCGGAGTCTATTGGCGTCGTTGGCCAGTCGTCACGGATCAGATCGAGTCCGCGGTACTTCTCGTTGTCGCCGCTCGCGAGACGCCCATCGCTGATCGAAAGCGAGTAGTCGATGGTCCGCTGGAAATCGGGAGTGCCGGGATGGAAGTTCACCACCTCGTTCCAGTCGTAGAACGGTTGCGTGCCTCCAAGATCGATCGCCGCGGCGATCGCCGGAATCGTCGGATTCTCGATGCTGTCCTGCCAGCCGAGGTAGATGCGGCTCGGTGGCGACGAGAGTGAACCGTGTCCGAACGCCATCGAGGGAACAAACGTCGCGGCCGTGATCGCGGTCAGACAACCGAGCGCAGGAATTCTGTTCTTCGTTTTCATGGATAGACCCCCCTGTGGTCTTCGGTGATGTGTTCCGCAACGCATGAGTGCCCCGTTGCGGAACGGTGATGTTGACGTCTCGGTACGACTCCCTGGGATCGAGGTTCCGCGAGATCCCGAAAACCCGCTTCTAGGTGAAGAGACGCGGTTTTTTGCGGTCGTCGAATCCGGCCCGGACCACCGGTTGGTGTGCATCGTGGTCGAGCACGATCGTCCATTTCGCCTCCGCCGCCTCCTGCATGAACGTCCGTTTGGTCAGAAACGTGTCGTAGGGGAGCTGGTCGTAGGCCGTGGAGGCTGACGGATGGGCGTGGTGAATCGTCGGGAGCAGATCGCCGGGGAAGACGATGGTGCCGTCATCGGTCTCGACGAAGACGCCGTGCATGCCCGGCGTGTGTCCGGGCAGCGGCTGGACGCGCAGCCCGGGGAGGATCTGTGCATTCCCATCCACGGGTCGAAAGCGATGACCCATCGGTTCGATGTGGTTCGGAAGATACGTTCGGGTCATCGTGCTGCGATTGGCCGTCGCGTCCTCGAGCTCCGTGCGCTGGACGACGACCTCCGCGTTGGGAAAGACGGGAACCACCCTCGCATCGGCGCCGCCACCTTCGATCCGGGTGAGTCCACCCGCGTGATCGAAGTGGAGATGGGTCACCACCACGAGATCCACATCCTCCGGTGCGATCGCGATTTCGTGGAGCGCGTCCACCACGGTGCGATCCTCGATCGCGTAGAAATCGCGTTCCGCCGGCATCCACTTGTCCCCGCATCCGGTCTCGACCAGGACCGTCATGCCGTCCCGTCTGAGCAGCAGGCAGTTGGTCTGGAGGGGAATCCGATTCGAGTCGTCGGTCTCTATCCAGTCCTTCCACGTCGTCCGGGGAATGATTCCGAACATCCCGCCACCATCGAGGCGCAAGGCGCCGGCCTGTAGCACGTTCCATGACCAGTTCGACATGGATGCATTGTGCCACGGGTTGGCCTTGGCGATGCGGAATCGTCCGCGTTCGTCCGGGGCGGGGTCACCGGGCGGATCCCCGGCGACCGGTTCTCAGTGCAGTCGGTCCAGCCCTTCGGCGAGATCGCGGGCGAGATGTTCCGCGTGTTCGAGACCGATCGAGATCCGGAGGAGCGTGCCGTCCTCGGTCCAGGGAACCGCCGATCGTTCGGTGAGCGGATGCTGGGGAATGATGAGGCTCTCGAAACCGCCCCAGGAATAGCCCATTTCGAAGACCTTCATGGGTTCGATCATGCGACGCAGGGCGGCGCGGTCCACCGGGTGGAGCACCACGCCGAACACTCCGGTCCCGCGATCGAAGTCGCGCTGGAAGATGTCGTTTCCCGGGGCACCCTCGAGTCCCGGATGCAGGACCTTCCGAACCTCGGGGCGCGTGCGGAGCCAGGCGGCGAGTTGGATCGCCGTGCGTTCCTGCGCGTCGAGGCGCACCGCGAGGGTTCGGAGGCCGCGCAGGGCGAGCCACGCATCGTCTGGACTCGCGCCGTGACCAAGGTCCATGGCCGTCGTCTTTACGGTGTCCCACAGCGATCGGGTCCGCGCTGTGACGGCGCCCATCATCAGATCCGAATGGCCGGCGAGATACTTGGTGATCGCATGGATCACGAGGTCGACGCCATGTTCGATCGGTCGGAAGCCGAGCGGGGTCGCCCAGGTGTTGTCGATCGCCGTCACGACGCCTCGTTCCCGGCAGGTCGCGGCGATCGCCGGTACATCCTGCATCTCGAAGGTCACCGATCCCGGCGATTCCATGAACACCAGCTTCGTGTTCTCGCGTAACGACGCCTCGATCCCGGGGCGACCATCCTGCCCGACCAGGGGGTCGTAGTAGGTCGTCTCGACGCCGAATCGCTTCAGCAGTCCGTCGCAGAGGATGCGGCTTGGTCCATAGCACGAGTCGACCATGAGAAGATGATCCCCGTGGGACAGGAAGCCGAGCAGTGCGACGCCCACCGCCGCGAGCCCGCTTTCGACCAGAACGGCGCCTTCCGCGTTGTCGAGCGTCGCGATCGCCTGGGCGAGCGATCGTTCGGTCGGGGTGTCGAGAAGACCGTAGGTGTAGGGACCGTTCAGAAGGTCCACTTCGAGGGCCCGATCGAATTCCTCGAGGGTATCGAAGGTGACGGTCGACGCCCGCACCACGGGTGGGTTCACGAATCCGCGTTCGGGTCTGCCCGCGCGCGTCAGACCGGTCCGCATGGCGGCAGCACGTTCAATGTGCGTCGGTCGGGATTCGGATTCCTCATTCGGGGGTGTCGTCTCGTCGGTCATGTCCCCAGCCTACCGCCGCGACTCACGGTCGCGTCGATGGTGCGGGAAGCCGAAGGCCGAGCAGGTGGTGAGGCAGGGTGCTGATGATGAAGAACCCGATGGTCACCACGGTCACGTGCATCGCGGAGAAGTCGCCGAACTGCCACCACGTCCAGGCCAGGATGATCATGAACGTCGGCACGAGAAGGGGGAACGAGCGGAGGTGCATCGTCCAGAGGCTTCTGACCAGTCGATGACGGCGACCGTCTCCACCGACCGCTTCGGTCGACGCGAGTCGGATGGAGTGTCGATAGGCGTGGGTGCTCAGGAAGAAGAGGCCCACACCGAAGAGCGGCGACGTCGCCGCCACCGCGCCGAACACCAGCAGGCTCTCGACCAGGTCGAGAGCGCCGCGCTTCGGATCGCCGGAACGCATCCGGAGTACGGCGAGGGTGCCTGCGATGACGAGGCCGACCACGGTTCCAACGAGGGAGACGGTCGAGATGGTGCCGAGCGCCTCCGGACCGAGGGTCGGATGTCCGACGAGCAGTCCGAACGGATACCACGCCTCTGCGGTGTGAAATCCGAAGGCGGGTCCGAGGACGAGAAGGCCGCGACTCGCGATGAATCCGGCGCGGCGAAGTCGTCCACCGCGATCGTTGCCGGTGGCGATCATGTCCGCGGTGCCGAAGTGGACGATCGTCAGGAGCATGAACGCCGCGATCGTCACGAACGGCGCCAGGACGATCGCCGCGATGGACACCAGCATCCAGACGAGATACCCGGTGAAACCACGAAGCTGGGCATTGATTCCACGAAGATCGTTCAATCGGTTGTTGACGACCCAGTCCATCGCGCCGTGCGGCATCCCGAAGATCACCAGCGACACGAGGAAGGGGACGACCGCCCAGGCGGCCGTCACCCGGTAGTCGAGGATTCCCAGGACCATGCCGCCGGAAAGGAGCAGCCACGGAAGGGCCCGTTGAATGATCTCATGTCGAGCCCCGAAGGAAGCGACCCCCGATGAACCAGTACGGTTCATCGGGGGTCGCTCGATACCGGTGACGTCTCGGTCGGCTTGCAGCGCGATGGGGCTCATGAGCGCGTCTCCGGTCAGGAGGTATCAGGCGGAGGCGGCGGGGAGGGTACCGGCCTCTTCGTGCTTGGACAGGCAGATCGCGGCTGCGACACACGCCACGCCGAAGCCGACCTTGTTGATCACGTCGGCAACGTTGTAGGCGATCTCCCGAGCGCTTTCGCCGTTGTCACCAGCGAGGGCGAGAAGGAATCCGATCGGGTAGATGATCCAGCCGATCGCGATAAACGCCTTCATGGCACCGAGGTAGGGATGGAAGTCCTTCGGCAAGAATGCCGCCGCCTTGGTGACGGAGGTATACAACATGCCGACCATCACGACCCAGAGACCACAGGCGATGAGGTAGCAGATCCACCAGCTGCTGCCACCAAGGGGGCTCGTTTCGGCGATCCAGGCGAAAATCAGCATGCCGAGCGACACAAGTCCCAGACCCCAGAAGAGCGGCTTGCCCTTCTTACCGAGGTTCAACAGCAACGGGAACTCGAGCACCATCAGCGGGACGGTGATGAGCCAGTCGATGTAGCGGTAGGCCGTCGGGAACGCCTCGAGCGGTCCGATCACGACCTTGCCATCCGCATCGAAGCTGATGGCGTTGGCCAGGCTTTCGACGTAGATGTTCGCCATGCGATAGTAGTGGAAACAGGCCACAGCACAGATGATGCCCGCGACGATCGCGACCTTCTTGTAGGTCTTGCTTACCGATCCCTGCATCATGAAGAGGTAGGCGGCGCCTGCACCCATACCAACGATGCCGAGCCAAAACAGGTACATCGTGATGCCAGGGACTGAAAGACCCGCGGATAGGGCCTTGTAGGAGTTTGACATCTCTGCCAGAACGAGTGGAACTTGCATCGAGGATCTCCGCTGCGGAAAGGGGATAGCGAGCCGGCTCGGAGGCCGGTTGACCAGATTTGAAACAACACGGATGGAGTGCGAATCACACGCGTGATTCGCACGATGTCCAGACATTCACTTAATCGACGAGAGTCGTGTCCTGGATTCGATTTTTAGCCTACTAGGTGGCTAAAACGGCCAAAACGACCGGGCTCGATTGTACAAGCTCAACTCAGCCAAGCAGTTGCGAAGGCTCTTCGAGGAGCGATTTCACGGTGTTGAGAAATCGGGCACCCTCGGCTCCGTCGACCACGCGATGGTCGCAGGACAGGCTCAGCGGGAGTGCCATGCCCGCGAACATCATGCCGTTCTTCGCCATGACCTTTTCAAACGATCGACCGGCGGCCAGGATCGCGACTTCCGGATAGTTGATGATCGGGGTCGCGAAGCGTCCTCCGTAGCTACCGACGTTGGAGATCGTGAACGTCCCGCCGGTGAGCTGTTCCCGCGGAATGCTGCGAGTGCGACACCCTTCGGCGACGGCTCGCACCGAGTCCGAGAGCTGCACGAGGGAAAGACGATCCGCATTGCCGATGACGGGCACCATCAGGCCGTGCTCCGTGTCGACGGCGCACCCCAGATTTATGACGTCCTTGACCAGGATCTCTTCGCGGGCGTCGTCGACGTTCGCGTTGAGCGCCGGGTGCTGCCGCAGGGCTCGACACACCGCCGTCATGACGAAGGGAAGCATCGACAGCTTCGAACCGAGCACGGTCGCGTACTCCCGACGTTTCCTGTCGAGGGCGGTGACATCGACCTCATCGACCACGGTGAAGTGCACCGCGGTCTTGACCGAGAGATCCAGGGCCTGGGCGATCTTTCGCCTCACGCCACGGAATGGGATGCGTTCGCGAATGCCATCGGCCGAGACCGGGGGCAGTTCCGTGGGTGCGGCGTGGATGGCGGCCGCGGTGACGACGGCCGCCTCGGTGGCGTCCGCGTTGTGGTCCGCGGCGGGAGCGCTGGTTCCACCGAGCGTGGCGTGGGCGTGGACGTCGCTTGCGGTGACGCGGCCACCTCGGCCGGTTCCACGGACCCGTTGGATGTCGACGCCGAGTTCACGCGCGGCCCGCCGAACCGCCGGTGTGGCGAGCGCCCGGCCCTGCGATTCCCCGACGCCGTTCTCGCCGGTGCCGTGCTCCGGCGTTCGGGCGAAGCGGCTCGACACTTCGAGCGTGCCCGACATCGTTCCGACCACGGTTCCCTGGTCCTCTTCGCCGGTGGACGCGGTCTTTTCGGTCGACGGCTCGGACGCCGGCGCGGGCGCGGCTGCTTCGCCCCCCGCCACCTTGTAGGTCACGAGAATCGATCCGACGTTGATGATGTCGCCTTCGTTTCCGCGAAGTTCGTCGATGACTCCGGTCCATGGACTCGGCACCTCGACCAGCGCCTTGTCGGTCTCCATCTCGGCGATGGTCTGGTGTTCCTTCACGGCATCGCCGGGGTTGACCTTCCAGCTGATGAGTTCGGCCTCGTGCACACCTTCCCCGAGGTCGGGAAGGATGAAGTGGGACTGGTCGGCGGGTTGCTTGATGGCGGCCATGGGAAGGTCCGAGGGTCGGTTCGAAACGAGGGGGTTCGGCGACGAAGTGGAGTTCGACGGTATCAGTAGGCGACGGTCTCTTCGATCGCCTTGCCGATCCGTTCGGTGTCGGGAAGGTACTCGAGCTCGAGCTTGTAGTAGGGCATGATCGTGTCGAAGCCGGCGACCCGCTGCACCGGCGCCTCCAAATGCAGGAAGCACCGCTCCATGATGCGGGCGGCGATCTCTCCGCCGAAGCCGGCGGTCTTGGGCGCTTCGTGCACGATGACGCATCGCCCCGTCTTCTTGACGCTTCTCTCGACCGCGTCCATGTCGAAGGGATACAGCGTCCGAAGATCGATGAGTTCGACGCTTCGATTGCTCGCCTCGATCGCCTGCATGCACTGGACGACGCTGGCGCCCCAGCTCACGACCGTGAGGTCGTCGCCTTCGCAGACCGTCCGGGCGACGCCGATTGGGAGCACGTACTCGTCTTCCGGGACCTCTTCGCGAAAGGCGCGGTAGATCCGCTTCGGCTCGAAGAAGATGCAGGGATCGGGGTCGCGCAGGCACGCGATGAGCAGTCCCTTGGCGTCGTAGGGAGAGCTCGGCATGACCACCTTGAGGCCCGGCTGGTGGATGTAGATCGCTTCGGGCGAGTCGCTGTGGAGTTCGGGTGCGTGGATGCCGCCGCCGACCGGGACCCGAACCGTGAGCGGCACCGTCAGTCCACCTCGGGTACGAGTTCGCATGCGGGCGGCATGCGAGCAGAGCTGGTCGTAGGCGGGGCCGAGGAATCCTTCGAACTGGATCTCCGGCACCGGTCGAAGTCCGGCCATGGCGAGTCCGATCGAGGTGCCGATGATCCCGCTCTCCGCGAGCGGGGTGTCCACGACCCGGTGGTCGCCGAACCGCTTCTGGAGACCCTCGGTGACACGGAAGACGCCGCCGTTGAGCCCGACGTCCTCGCCCAGCAAAAGAACGCGGTCGTCCTTCTCCATTTCCTGGACGAGGGCTAGGTTGATCGCCTGGACGAGTGTGAGGTTGGCCATGATCGTGTCCTGTCTCGCGACGTGTGCGAGTGGTGTTCCTTGGGGTTCGTTTCGTTGCTTCAGGCGGTCTGGGGATTCTCGATCTGACTCGGATCCTCGCCGATCGAGCTGGTTCGCCGGGTATCCATCTGGCGACGAAGATCGGCGGGCAGATCGGCGTACATCGACGTGAAGAAGTCGTCGTCGTTCGGCGCTTCGATGCCTTCGGCTCGTTGCACGATCGCCGAGGTCTCCTCCTCGACCCGTTCGGCCAGCTGCGCCTCCTTCGAGTCGTCCCAGATCTTCAGCGACTTCATGTGTTCCCGAATCCGCACGATCGGATCGCGCTCGGTCCACAGATCGACCTCGTCCTGATCGCGGTAGCGACGGGCGTCGTCGGCGGTGGTGTGGTCGCCGAGTCGATACGTCACGCCTTCGATGAAGAACGGGCGGCCTTCCTTCCTCGCATGCTCGGTGGCCGTCTTCATGCAGTGCACGACGGCGAAGAGGTCGTTGCCGTCGCACTGGATGGTGTCCATGCCGTAGGCCAGCGCACGTTGGGCGACCGTCGGGGCCGAGCATTGGATGTGTCCGGGGACCGAGATCGCCCAGTGGTTGTTCTGGCAGAAGAAGACCACCGGAATGTCCAGGTTGGCCGCGAAGTTCATCGCTTCATGGAAGTCTCCTTCGCTGGTTGCGCCGTCGCCGAAGAACGTGCATGCGATTCGCGACTCGTTTCGGTACTTCGACGCCCAGGCGAGTCCCGTCGCGTGGAGCATCTGCGTGCCGATCGGCACCGCGATCGGGGTGACGCAGAGTTCCGGATCGATATGATTGCCCCGTTCGTCACCCATCCAGTGGAGCAGGATCTTCTCGGGCGGGAGCCCTCGATGGAAGAGGCCGCAGTTCTCCCGATAGCAGGTGACGAGCCAGTCGTCCTGGTTCAGGACGTACGCGGCGCCGAGCGAAGTCGCTTCCTGTCCCATGTTCTGGGGATAGGTGCCCATGCGTCCCGATCGCTGCAGCTTGAAGGCGACTTCGTCGAGCTTTCGACAGAGGGCCATGTCCTCGTAGAGCCGCACCAGATCGTCGTTGGAGATGAGACCGTCGCCGAGTTCGGCGTCGAACTGCCCGTGTTCGTCGAGAATCGACACGCGTTGGATTTCTGTCTGGAAAGCGGTCGTGATCGGCATGGTTCGTATCCGGAGTCGGGCGGCAGAATCACGAACTCGGGGGTCGAGTTCGCGATCGCCCGGGAATCTTGACTCTCTCGCGAGCCGGTAGGTTCGGGACGTCGGTGCTGGCGGGGGCTTCTCCGAGGACGATCTCGGATCCCCCTGATGTCGGTCGATTGTAGCAAGGGGGCCACGGATGCTCGACGACAGGTGGGTGGGAATCGACCCTCAACCCGTTGGAAGCGGGTTTCCCGATGATCAAGATCGTCAGAGACCCGCCACCTGGCCGTCTGCGCGGGCGTCGCTTCCTCCACACCATCCCCCAGTGACCGCCGCGACGACCTGTCCACGCCCGAACGACACGCTTCGCATGGTCGCACGCTTGAGACGGTGGCCCATGGCTTCCAGCTGGTCGTAGACGGTCCCGTCGAATCCAGGCTCGATCATCAGGGTGCGACCACTCGACCACTGGAACCGCGGCGCGTCGAGTGCCGCCTGTGGATTCTGACGATGATCGCGGATTCGGCTGAGGATCTGAACGTGACCCTGGGGTTGCATGAAGCCGCCCATCACGCCGAAGGCCATGAGACCGCCGGGGGACGACTGGAACGTCGAATCGTGGACGTGCGGCGACGCGGGCGTGGTGATGGCCGGGATGATCGTGTGGTACGGACGCTTGCCAGGGCCGATCGCATTGGGATGGTCCGGATCGAGGTGGAAGCAGGCTCCGCGATTCTGCATCGCGATTCCCCAATCCGGAACCACCACGCCGCTGCCGAAGCCCGTGTAGTTGCTCTGGATGAAGGAGACGCAGCGACCGTCAGCATCGGCGGTGCAGAGGAGGATGGTTCCCCCGGGTTTCGGGATACCCGCGTCGAACTCGTTCGCGCGTCCCGGGTCGATTCGGCCGGCGAGGGCCTCCAGTCGTTCGGAGTCGAGAAGTTCGGACGGCTCGCGATCGAGGAATCTCGGATCCGCCACGTGTCGGTGTGCATCCGCGAAACCGAGCTTGACCGCTTCGATCTGGAGATGGAGGGAACGTGGATCGTCGGGCGACATCGATGGCAGATCGAAGTGTCGGAGCACACCAAGGGCGATCAAGGCCGCGAGACCCTGGCCGTTCGGTGGAATCTCGTGCAGGGTCGTTCCTCGATAGTCCATCGAGATCGTCTCCACCGTGAGCGTCTCGTGTTCGGCGAGATCCGCGATTCGCATCGGACCGTGCTCCAGGCGTGCCGCGGCTTCGATCGCCGCGGCGATCTCACCGCGGTAGAACGACTCTCCTTCGCTCTCGGCGATGGACCGCAGCGCTCGCGCGTGATGGGGGAGTCGAATTCGTTGACCGGGAGCGGGAGGCTCGCCACCGAACAGGAACGTCTGCCGCCAGTCCTCACGCGAGGCGTAGGTCTTCGCGGCCCTGCTCCAGAGGGTCGCCGTCTGCGGCGGCACCAGATAGCCCTCGTCGGCGTAGTGGATGGCCGGTTCGAGCAGATCGGAGAAGGGGAGTCTTCCGTGTCGACGCGACAGGTCGACCCAGAGCGCGACTCCGCCCGGCACCGTGACCGGTTCCCAGCCCAGTCGGGGAATACGTCTCGCGTTCGCGAAGCTCGCCGGATCGAGCGAGGCCGGGCTCCGACCCGAACCGTTGTATCCATGTACCCGCCAGCGATCGACGGGCGACGCGCGATCGTCTCCGTCCCAGACCAGGGCGAACGCGTCGCCGCCGATTCCGTTGGTCGTCGGTTCGACCACGGTCATGCATGCGGCCGTGGCGATCGCCGCGTCGATGGCGTTGCCTCCGCGTCGAAGCATCTCGAGTCCCGCGGTGGTGGCGATCGGACTGCTGGTCGCGACCAGGTTTCGGGCGACCACGGGTTCGCGGGACGACGGGTAGGGGAGATCGAAGTCGAACGATGCCATCACTCGAGGCTAGCACGACGGGACTCGATGGTCGATGCCATCGAGCCCCGTCTGCCGAAACCGAACGGTGAATCATGGGACGGGGCAGTCGCCTCCGTCGAGGTCGAGCTGGGTGCAGTCGAGATAGATCGGCGTGAAAGCGGGGCATTCCTCGCATCCGTGGTCGGCGGGGACCCATGCGCCGTCGTCGCAGAGGCCGTCGCCGGTCCAGTCCTCGATCAGCCAGTCGGGGAAGCACTGTCCGACGCAGTCCTCGCTCCAGCCCTCCGGACACGTGGCGCAGACGCCCCATCCGGAGAAGAAGTCGCCGACGTCGCCGCCATCGACCCTTCCATCGCCGTTCAGGTCGGCACAGCTGCCGAGCGCGCCGACCGGACCCCACTCGGCGACGAAGAGTCCGAAGTCGGTGCCGTCGACGATCCCGTCGAGGTCGAGATCCGCAGGGCATGATGGATTGCAGATCACGTCGTTGACCGGATCGAACACGTCGGGTCGCCAGTTCATGAGGGTGCACCGCATCCGACCGACCTGACCCGGCGTGAAGCCGCTCACACAGTCGTCGTCGGAGTAGTCCATGTAGTTGCGAAACGAGTTCGCGGTTCCGCAGTCGAAGTTGTCCCGGCAGCCGCGGGTCGGTGCGGTCTGTCGACCCGTATCGCAGATGGTGTCGCCGCTCGTCTGGCAGTCGGCGTCGCACACACCCGGGTTGATGTTCGTGAAGACGTGCCAGAGGCCGCACCAGTGGCCCACTTCGTGGGTGAGGGTCCGATTCAGGTCGTACGGCGCACCGATCGGCGGATTCGCGCCGATGGTGTCCCAGCTCATGACCACGCGATCGCCGATCGACCCTGGTTCGGGACTGTCCTCGTACTGGGGGATGCTGGCGTAGCCGAGCGTTCCGCCGCCACCGGCGTCGTTCGTGTAGACGTTGAGATACCGGCTCGGATCCCACGCGATCTCCCGTGTGTACGCCGGAACGTCGACCCAGAAGCCTGGATCGGCGAACCAGTCGGCGTTGTCGTGGTAGCGGATTCCGAACGCGGGATTGCCGTCCGGATCGAACTGCGCAAGTCTGAACTCGATGCGACTGTCCGTTCCTTCCTGACCGAGCGTGCCCTGGATAGCGCGAAAGTCCTCGTTGAGCCGCTCCATTGCGAACTGCACGTCGGCGATGTCGATGTGGCCGAGCCCCTCGGGAGTCCGGATGACGTGGAAGACCACGTCGACGACCAGGAGTGGTGCGTCCTCGGGATCGTACGCCGGACCTCCGGATGTGAAGTTGCCGGCGCAGTCGAGTTGATCCGCGTTGAACCCGTTCTCCGCGAATCGCGCCATGCGAACGCCTCCTCGTTCGATGATTCCGCATGAACACTCGATTCCACGATGCTTGAAGTGCCACCGGTAGCGATCCCAGGTCTCGAAGACCTTTCCTTCGGCATGGATCTTCCCGTCGACGTATCGGCGTTCGTCGACCGGGCGCGGTCCCATTCGCCCGATGGTTCGTGCATCGTCGACCGTTGCGACGGAGCCCAACTGGCAGGATCCGGCCAAAAGGACCGGCGTGAGGATGTGCAACATGGTCAGTCTCCCTGTTCATGCGTGGGGCGTCTCGTCGAGCACCGACGAATCGGACATGCTGGATAGTTCGAAAAACGGCGGGCATGACAGGGAATCCACGGGACTTCGTCCTTCGATCGACGGGGCGGCCATTACGATGGAGATCCTGGAGATCTGCTCCGTGTCTGCGATTCGATTCCTTCTCTCCACGCTTCTGCTGGGGCCTCCAACCACCATGCTCGAGGCATCCGCCGGAATCTCTCCGCCTTCAACCGCGATTGTGGCGCACCGTGGCGCGTCCGAGGATGCGCCCGAGAACACGCTGGCCGCCTTTCGTCTCGGTTTCGAGCAGGGCGCCGACGCGATCGAAGGCGACTTTCGGCTCACGAGCGACGGCGTGGTGGTCGCGATGCACGACGAGACCCTCGCTCGAACCTCGAGCGATCCACGAGGGATCTCGCAGATCTCCCACCGAACGCTGTCGGAGTTGTCGGTAGGCGACTGGGGACCATGGCGAGGTCGAGGGTTCGAGGCGGAACGGGCACCGACCCTCGCCGAGGTCCTCGAGGTGGTTCCGGACGGCCGCGGAATCCTGATCGAGTTGAAGGATGGCCCCGAGATCGTCCCGCCGGTTCTCGCGATCCTGGAGGTGTCGCCGATTCCGTCGGATCGGATCACGATCATCGCGTTCGATCCGGATGTCGTCGAGGCGTTCAAGCGGCTCGCGCCCGAACGTCGCGCGCTCTGGCTCACCTCGTTTAGACGACGTGGCAACGACTGGTCCCCGGCGGCGAGCGACGTCGTCGCGACGGCGAGGCG
>PKCT01000212.1 GCA_002862325.1 Phycisphaerae bacterium | reverse complement strand
CCGACTTCAGTCCCTGTTCGATCCTGGTCCGGACGCTCCGATCGATCGAGCCGTGATGGAGTGCCAGCCGCTCCATCCACTCCGGTCGGGCCTTGAGGATCTCGCCGTACCAGCGCTCGGCCTGGGATCTCGTGTTGGTGAACACGAGGGTGGGGATCTCCGGATCGAGGAAGTCCAGGAGCCGCGGCGACATCCGCAGTCCGAGATGACCGGCCCACGGGAGCGTCTCCGCGTCCTCGGGAAGGAGACTGTCGACGATCACCGGACGGGAGATCTCGTCGCGCACGACCAAGGGATCGGAGTCAACGCCACAGAGTCGCCGGGCCGCGGCCGTCGCGTCGCGAAGCGTGGCCGAAAGCCCCCAGGTGCGGAGGCCCGGATTGAATCGGCGAAGGCGTGCCAGCGCGAGCTCGACCTGGACCCCGCGCTTGCTCGTCATCAGCTCGTGCCACTCGTCGACGATGACGCAGCGGAGATTCCGAAACCGGATCCCCGCGTCCCGCTCCGCCAGCATCAGGCACAACGACTCGGGGGTCGTGACGAGCGTGGCGGGAAGCGATCTGCGAAGACGTCGACGTTCCGCTGCCGTTGAGTCTCCCGATCGAAGGCCGACCTGGATCGGCGCACCGACCCCGTTGATCGGCATCTCCAGCGCCGCGGCGACGTCGCGCCCCACCGCACGAAGGGGGGAGACGTGCAGCACGCGGACGCCGTCGCACGCTCCGGAATGTTCGAGCTCGTCCAGCATGTCCGCGAGCGGACCGAACCAGGCGGCCCAGGTCTTTCCGCTGCCGGTGGGAACATGGACCAATCCACTCCGACCCTCGCGATACGCCGACCAGGTTCGCTCCTGGAAGGGCCAGGGCGTCATGCCCTGCGCGTCGAGCCAGCGTCGGAGCCGTTCGATCCCCGGGCGGGATTCTGCGACGGATGGAGACGAGGAGCTCATGGGTCGATGCTAGGTCGTCGGACGATGGAATGTCCCGCCCATCGTGTCGAGCCCTTCGCGGTCCGGGCCAGGCGGAACTCGATCATGGCCAACCTGGAAATGACACGACCGACGGGACGGTCGGAGTCGCCTCGTCGGTCGTGATGCGCACGCTCGCAGGAGCGTCGCGATGTCGTGGCGCCGCAAACACGAGGCGTCCATGAAAAAAAGTATCAAAGCCTGCGCTGCCGCGTCAAGTGATCGCGGTCGACTTTGCAACGCGACCACGCCACGTCCGTTGTCCAGACACGTGCAGTCGAAAGCTCCACCACTGGATGACGGTGAGCAGGATGAGACCGATCGGGTGAAGCAGCGCACCGGCGAGGGACTGTTCGAAACGCGCCGCCAGACGAAACCTCACCACCATCTGGCACCCGATCGCGGCGCCTGCGAGAAGCAGCGAAGTCGAGGCCTGAACCCCGTTCTCGAACCCAGGAAAGCCCATTCCGCCGCCGATGGCGATGAGCGTCAGGATCCAGGGTGCGAGCTGGCCACCGAGATGGAGCACGGTCAACAACACCAGGAGGATCGGATTCCCCAAGCCCTCGTACGCGTTCTTAGTGAATCCCGCCCACGTCTCCGAAAAGCCTCGATACATCCGACATCGCACGATGTCGGTGCCGTCGAAGATGTCGGTCGCATGTCCACACGATCGAAAAATTCTCGGAAGACGGACGCCGTCGTGCATCGATTCCCGAATTGCGCCGTGCCCCCCCGCCTCCAACCACGCGACTCGCTGGCAGAGGACGAACTGGCCGCACGCCGCGCTCGCAGCCGGATCGAGGGTGCGCCGCATCCTTCCGATCGGCAGATAGGAGAGGAGAATCACGTGGATGAAGGGGATCACCAGCCCCTCACCCAGCGAACCGGTCTCCTCCCGGGGGAACGCGGAAAGCAGCATGATCGGCCGACCAGGCCTGGAGGAGCGATGGAGCTCGGCCCGCGTTCGCCGGAGACTGTCCGGAGCGAAACGCACGTCCGCGTCGGTGAAGAGAATCCAGTCGGTCTTCGCCTGCCGTCCCATGCAGTCGCACGCGTGCTGCTTGCCGTTCCAACCGTCGGGGAGTGGCGATACCGCGGCGGCTTCGACCCGATCGTCCTCCTCGACGAGCCGGGCGAGTATGGCCGGAGTCTCGTCCTCGCTTCCATCGTCGTAGACCATCACACGGGTGCGTGCGCTCGGATCCTCGTCCGCGGCGGCGAGGATACTGCGAACACAGTCCTCCAGGTTCGACGCCTCGTTGCGGGCGGGAATGCAGACGGTCACCGTCCACCCCTCCTCGTCGGACTCGGTGGGCGCCGTCCGGAACCGAACGAGATTCAAGGAGACCATCGCCAGGGCGCCGGCCGAGACCAGCAACGACCCGAGCATCCACCAGGACGCGACATCGGACTCGAGCATCGAACCGACGACGATCATCCGGTCGCCTCCCCGTTGCGGCGGGCCTCGATCCCACCGGACTGACCACGCCATCTCAGCCAGAGGTCCATCACGGGATTGATCCTCGCCCCCGCGTCCAGCACGAGATCGAACGCCTCGGGACGACGATCGATGGCGGCGGTCGCCAGTCGTTCCTGGGAACGGACCATGGCGTCGGTCAGGACCCGCTGCCAGGCCGCGGTCGACGAGGACGACACCGGCGTGTCGACCTTGGTGGCCGACACCAGGATTTCCGGACGCGCATCCTGCCAGAACGCGTACTCCACAGAGATGGAAACGACTTCGGGCGGGATCGGCGACGCTGCCGCGATCGCCGCGGCACCGGGTCGGAGTCGAATCGGTTCCCGTGGATCGGTGAATCGCCCTTGAGGCGTCAGGACGAGCACGACGGGATCACTTCGTTGGAATCGCTCGAGCACGTGTCGCCTCATGGCGTCGAGCGACCGGGCGTCGTCGGGGTCGATGCCGAAGACTCCGAGACGGCGGAAGAATCCGAACCGTCGCAGCTGCTCCGCATCCATTGCCGCAAGGATGTCCCTCCTCGACAGGTAGCGTCGCCAGAGCAGCAGCGTCAGGAGCGGATCCCACCAGGAGGCGTGGCTCAGGAGTGCGATCAGCGGTCGGGGGGATCCGGCGGCCTCCTCGAGCGTGGCGTCGTCCCCCGAGATGATCCTGACCGCGTGGAAGCGCTTCCCCATCAGTCGACGGACGTATCGCGCGAAGAACAGACGGAAGCGAGGCGACGGCCGTTCGGGCCAGACCCCTCCTTCCGCGATCATGTCTCCCTTTCCACTCACCCCACCAGCATCGGCTCTTCCGATTCGACCGCGTCGTCGCGTCCGGATCGGGGATCGCCGATCTCCAAGTCTTCGCTCACCGCGATGGCCGCGGTGACGCCGCTCATGAGGACCATCGGCACACCCGGCCCCGGATTGGCGCTGCCACCGGCGAAGTAGAGATTCTTGAGGACCCGGCTTCGGTTCCTCGGCTTGAAACCTCCGGCCAGTCGGCCGTGACTCGCCAGCCCGTAGATCGCACCACCCTCGGCGTTGTACATCCGGTCGATGTCGGTCGGTGTGAGATGACGCTCGACCACGATGTGGTCCTCGATGTCCTCCATGCCGTGGCGCTTGAGCTTGTCGATGATCGTGGGCCGGTACTGCTCGAGCAGGCCACCGGGCCCGTGCCACTCCTGCCCCGGACGGAGGTACGGCGTGTGGATCAGGGCGTAGAGTGCCTCGCATCCGCTCGGCGCCTGTCCCGGGTCCGTGCGACTTGGGACGCAGAGGTAGATCGAAGGATCCCGGGCGGGAATGCCGCGGTGATAGATGTCGTCGAATTCGAACTCTGGGTCGTTGCTGAAGAGGAAGTCGTGATGGAGCAGATGGTCGTACTGGCGATCGAGTCCGAGGTAGAGGACGACGCCGCTGCACGCCGGCTCATACCGACGGCCGATCCTGGCCTGCTCGTTCAGGCTCACGTCGTCGCCGAGAAGATCGCGATAGGTCCTCTGGACGTCGCAGTTGCTCACCACGACGTCCGCCTCGATGGTGCGGCCGTCCTCGAGCTCCACCGCAGTGGCCCGGCCGCCCTTGCGATGGATGCGTTTCGCTCCGACTCCGGTGATGATCGTCGCCTTCTCCTCCTCGAGGATCCGGCGGAGGCTCCGCGCGATCATCCTCGTTCCTCCCATGGCGTAGCAGCAGCCGTGATCGACCTGTGCGGCCGCGATAAGGGTCAGGATCGCCGGGGCGAGGAAGGGACTCGACCCCACGTACTGCAGGAAATGCTCGCACAGCTGCGCGACATGCGGCTCGCGGATGTGCTTCCGAATGGTCGCGCCGACCGTGGAGTGCATCCGCATGTGGAGCACGTCCTTGAGAATGGCGGGATCGGTCGAGGGGGTACGACGCATCAGGTCGAGCACGCCGCCCAGATCCTTGTAGAAGAAGACCTTTTCGCTCAGACCGTACATTCGTCGGCTGTACTCGATGAACGAGCGCCACCCCGCGCCGACCTCCTGCCCCGGGAACTGCAGGTCGAGCGCGGTGGCCATCTCCTCCAGACCGGAGCGCAGGTCGATGATCGTGCCATCGTCATAGAAGCATCGCCACTGCGGATCCAGGTCGACGATGTCCACGTAGTCCTCGACCCGTCGACCGGTTCGGGAGATGATTCCTCGAATGACCTGGGGCATCGTGAGGATGGTGGGCCCCATGTCGAAGGTAAAGCCTTCGGCCTCGAGCACGTTCATCTTTCCGCCGAGATGATCGTTGCGATCGACGATGGTCACGTCGAGCCCTCGCGTGCTCAATTCGACCGCGGAGGCCAGCCCGGCCAGCCCTCCACCGATCACCACCACCTTGGTTTTGGAATTCGACATGAAGTCTTGGGCTCCAACCCGTCTGGGTTTCAATCAGGATCCTGCACTCTGGCGGGAGGCGGCGACGCGCCGCGCCCCCATCTTCGCACCAGCGTACGAAGCATCATCTTCGCGTTTTCGTCCGGTTCGCCGACCGGTACCCGAAGCCGGCCGGTCCGACTGACGACGACCGGTCGCGTCAGGGACAACAGCCCCTCCATGCCCTGGCTGACTCCCCACCCACTCTGATCGACCGGAGCGAGCGGTGCGCTCGGGTGCGCGAAGGGCACGATGGCATCGTTGACCGTGACCATGCCGCCACCGAGCCTGGAGAGCAGTCCGTCAACCCGCCCTGGAGCGGAGGTGAACACGCTGGTGGCCAACTGCTTCCCTCCTCGCCGATGCAGCTCGATCAGCTCCTGTTCGGTCGACCAGGCATGCGTCACCATGAGCGGGCCGAAGTGCTCTGCGGAGAAGGCTTCGGCATCGACGGGACAGTCCAGGGCCACCTCGGCCCGAACCGCGTCACCCTCCGGAGAATCCGGGATCAGAGACGCCAGACGAGCACCGTGACGGACAGCGTCCTGCACCAGCTCGTGGTGCCGCCGTGCCGCGCCTGCGTCCGCCAACGAACGACGCTGAGCGCCCGCCGCGAGCGGAACAAGGGCTTCGGCGAATCGGGATGCGATCGAATCATGGACCAGGACTCTTCGTGGAGCCATGCAGGTCTGTCCGTGATTCATGGTCAGGGCCGCCCAGGCGACCCGTGCCGCGAGAACGGGATCTCCATCGGGCATCACCACCACGGAATCGCAGCCCGAAAGTTCGAGCGTGCTTGGAATGAGACGCGTTGCGCATGCCTCCGCCACCCGTCGACCAACCTCGGTCGATCCCGTAAAGACGACGTGGTCGATCTCGGGGTCCTGAAGGAGTGCCGCACCGGCCTCCCGGTCGGAGGAGAGGACCTCGAGCTCCCGCTCGTCCAGACCGGCGGACGCCGCGAGTTCCAGCAGTCTCGCCTGGGTCCGCGGCACCCGCTCGCTTGGCTTCACCACGACGCGATTCCCCGCGACCACCGCCTGCAGGAGCTGGACGCCGAGGAGCTGTACGGGGTAGTTCCAGGTCGCGATGATGCCGACTCGGCCGAACGGTACGCGCACCACGCGGGATCGCTGACCGAGGAGCCACCAGGGCCGATCGCGAAGTCGGCGATCCGCCAGCACCCTTCCGGCCCGTCGATGGTGCCATCGACACGCCGCGACCAGCGGCATCACCTCCGCCGCCATGAGTTCCCAGTCAGGCTTGGAGATCTCCTCCCCGGCCAGTGCGGCGAGCGTGTCCACATCAGCGGCGACCATCGAGCCGAAGCGTGAAGCCCACAATCTCCTGGCCCGCGACGCGGGTGGACCAAGCCTAGTATCCAACGACGAGTTCCGTTCGACGCGCGCGTCGACCGAAACGTTCAAATCGCTCTCTTTCGTCGCGAGTGATTCCTGGTCCGTTTCGAGCGTGCGCATTCGGGATCGTTTCATAAGATCGCAACAACGTAATCGATCTCAACATCTCAACCGACTCAGCCGGAGTTCGCGAGCACCAAGCGGCTGGATTCGCTACTTTTTACTCCGCTTTTCCCGCGTTCATCTCCTGACATCGCATCCGAAGGGACTCGACATCGAAACCAGCGACATGATTGCGACTGTTCCCGGCGCGTCGTCCACTCCGAACGAACAACACATCGGCATGGTGGGAGCCGGTCCGGGAGGACTCGCCGCGGGCATGCTGCTCGCAGCCGCCGGCCTCGACGTCACGATCCACGAGGCGCAACCGGTCGTGGGGGGCCGCACGCGTCGCACCACCGTCGGAGATTTCGGTTTCGACACGGGGCCGACCTTCTTCATGATGCCCTGGGTCCTCGAAGAGATCTTCTCGGCCTGCGGCAGACGACTCGCGGACGAGGTCGAACTCCACCGACTCGACCCGATGTACCGGCTCATGATCGGTCAACCCGAAGGTGCTCCGCTCCAGATCGATGCGACTCAGGACGTCGATCGCATGGTCGCTCAGCTCGAGGCCATCGAGCCGGGTGATGGCGACGCATTTCGGCGGTTCATGACGGACAATCGCCGCAAGCTGGAACGGATGACGCCGATCCTGCGCAGTCCCATCCGATCGATCCGCGATCTGATGACCTGGGACGCGATCAAGGTTGGGCCGTCCTTGAAGCCGTGGCAGTCGGTGCACAGCAACCTCTCCTCCTACTTCAAGAACGATCACGTGCGTCTGGCCCTCTCCTTCCAGAGCAAGTATCTCGGCATGAGTCCGTTCGACTGCCCGGGCCTCTTCTCGATCCTTCCGTTCATCGAGTACGAGTACGGCGTGTGGCATCCCCGCGGTGGCTGCAACGCGCTCCTCACCGCGATGGCGAAGGTGTTCCGCGAGATGGGCGGACGGATCATCACCGACGATCCGGTCGAGGGCATCGAGTTCGAAGGCAGACGGGCAACCGGACTCCGGTCCAAGAGCGGCGATCATCGCTACGACCACGTCGTCGTGAACGCCGACGCGGCCTGGGCGATGAAGAAGCTGATCCCCGAGCATCTTCGCCGAAAGTGGACCGACCGGACGATCGACGGCAAGAAGTACTCGTGCAGCACCTTCATGCTCTACCTCGGCCTCGACGGCGAGGTCGACCTCCCCCATCACACGATCTACACGAGCCGAGGCTACCGCGACAATCTCGACGACATTCGCGATGGGCGTCTGACGCGGGATGCATCGACCTACGTCCACAACCCCTCCCGCCTGGATCCGACGCTCGCGCCGGCAGGCTCCAGTTCCCTCTACGTCCTGGTTCCGACTCCGAACACGACCGCCGACATCGACTGGCGAGTCGAAGGGCTCCGCTACCGCGAGGAGACCCTCGATCGTCTCGAGAGCACCTTCGGCATCGGGGGGATTCGATCCCGAATCCAAGCCGAAAAGGTCGTCACACCCGCCGACTGGGCCTCGGAGCGAATCAACATCGGCGCGACGTTCAATCTCGCACACGGTCTCGACCAGATGCTGCACCGGCGACCGCATCATCGTCTCGAGGACGTCGACGGCGTATGGCTGGTGGGCGGGGGCACCCATCCCGGATCCGGGCTCCCGGTGATCTTCCTCTCGTCCGAGATCACCGCCGATCTCCTCTGCAAGGAAGTCGGCGTGGCGCCGCCCAGCGCCTGGACCCCGTTCGATGGATCGACCAACGACGGCGACCGGAAGATCGACGTACCATTGGCCGCGTGGACCTGACCTACGCTTCGTATCTTCGAATTCCCGAGCTCCTGACGCTGCAGTCGCCTCGTTCGGACGGCCCCGAGCACGACGAACATCTGTTCATCGTGATCCACCAGGTGTACGAGCTCTGGTTCAGGCAGGAACTCCACGAAACCGAACAGCTCGTACG
Organism: Phycisphaerae bacterium; assembly: GCA_002862325.1. GTDB lineage: Bacteria > Planctomycetota > Phycisphaerae > Phycisphaerales > SM1A02. The sequence continues at coordinate 8,016 of PKCT01000212.1, read as the reverse complement.
CCTCCTCGACCGGGACGACCAGGTCGGTGCCGAGGCCACTCTGGTCAGGATGCTCACCATCCTCAAGACCATGGTGGCACAGATCGACGTCCTGGAGACGATGACCCCGGTCTCCTTTCTTTCCTTCCGCGACTTCCTCGCCAGTTCGAGTGGCTTCCAGAGCGTGCAGTTTCGAGAATGGGAGTTTCTCCTCGGCCACAAGCGCCCAGGACCGCTCAAGAACTATCCGAAAGGATCGGCGGAGCAGGCCGTGCTCCAGCGCCGACTCGAATCGCCGTCGGTCTGGTCGACGTTCCTCAACTATCTCTCGCGGCACGGCGTCGATGTCCCCGACGTCGCGGTCTCGGCGCCCGTCACGAGCCCCATCGAATCATGCCCGGGTCTCCAGGCCAGTCTCATCCGGATGTATCACGAGGAACCTCGACTTCGTGGCCTGTGCGAACTTCTGGTCGACCTCGACGAGGGGATTCAGGAGTGGCGATATCGCCACGTGAAGATGGTGGAACGCACGATCGGCTTCAAGCAGGGAACCGGCGGCTCTCCCGGTGCCGCCTACCTTCGGGAGACCCTGTTCCGACCGCTCTTCCCCGACCTCTGGGACATCCGGACGGAGCTGTGAGGAGATCGTGCCGACGTCGCGATGTGCTTCGCCGTCGCGGCGGCCGCGATGACGCCGGTCGCCGGGCGATGCCCTCACACGATCCGCAGAGCGCTCATCGAGCGATACCGCCCTCGCCGCCGAGGATCCGAAGCCTGCCAGTTCGAAGATCCCACTGCACGCGATCGGCCCGGATCGGGGTGTTCGTGGACTTCGATTGAATCGTCACCACGCGCCCGGGCGCGGCGCGAAGTATGGCGATCCCGGTGTCGACGTTGTAGTCGAACTCCTCGCACTCGACGTCGTGATCGGGCGTGCGGACGAAGACGGCACCGAGACCGCGTACGCGAAGGACCTCGGCCGGACCGCCGAGTTCCACGGCACCGGAGTCGGGCTTCGCCTTGGGGACCGCACCGTCCGGTCGGTCGAGGGTGACCTCGAGACGATTTCCGGTGAGCGTCATGGTGTCCGCCTGGTCGAGCCCGGCATGGAGAACCTCCACCGCCTGATCCATCACGACGAGGTAGCGATCGTCGATCTGCCTGGTCATCGTCATCCGCTTTTCCCAGCGGAATCTCGTGGTGCCATCCACACCGAATCCGGCCTCGGCGGTGCGGTCGGCGGCCGCAACCTGCTTTCCGGGAGTCGGATCATGGACCAGGAGTCCCCCGGGGCCATCGACCATGGCCTCGCCGGTCTCGACCTCGTACTCCACGTAATCACCGGTGACCCGGAAGAGCCGGGGATCGCCGGTTTGCGTGCCATCGGTCCATTCGCGACTCTCGAGGATCGCGTCGCCCCGGGCGGTCAGCTTCTCGAGCGTCGTCTCGCCGTCGCCTCCGAGAAGTCGCTCCGAGGCGTCCCCATCCCTGCGGGGCAGTGCTCGGTCCTGCTGCTTGAGATCGAGCCGAACCGACCTCGCGTCCAGCCGATCACGCGTCCGTGAGTCGGGCGTGCTCCTCACCCGGACCTTGCCCTCGAGATCGAGCGTTCCACGCCGTCCATCCTCCACCCGTCGATACGACATCGCCTCCGTCCAGGTGGCCGCGAGCGACGTCCGGGTCGGAGGATCGGGACGTTCGATCCGATCCGTCCGTGCCGGGACGATCGTGTCGTCGAAGTAGCGGAATCGACCGGGGCCCGGACTTCGCACGGTGCCACTCGTCTCGTCGAGTCGAACCTCCCGCATCCGATCCGCGATGACGTTCGCGCGGGCGACCATCACATCTTCGCCGGTCAGTTGAAGCGTTCCGTTCACCGCGTCACCTTCGAGACGGTCCGCGAACACCCGCGCTCCCTCCTCGAGACGGACCTGAACCTCTTCCACCGCATCCACGGTGTGGACCTCCACCGCGCCCAGGTCCTCGACATCGCCGGTGGCCACGCGAGTGCGTTCCTCGGTCTGGGCCGTCTCATCGACTTCACGGAATCGCACGATCAGTCGTTCGGTCCAGAGCGTCTGACCGGGATCTCGCGCCGACACCCCGCCCTCCGCGATCATCTCGGTCGGAATCGTCTGTCCGTCCTCGGACCGGGCCAACCCGACGTCGATGGACGACGCCTCGAGCTGGCCGAATTCACCGACGCGATCGACCTTGGCGTTGCCTGCCGCGAGGATCCGTTCGATGTCGTCCTCACCCCCGCCCTCCGCGAAGTCGACGACGAGGTTGTCCGATCCCAGACGGAATGCGTCGCCCGCGACCTGGACGTCGCCCCGGAAGCGAGCCTGGCGTAGCTGGGCATCCTCGCCATCCTCGGCGAAGTCGAGATCAACGCCGCCCTCCCAGACGATCTCCAGACGAGGCATCGGAGCGTCGTCCGCCTGTCGCACCGCGGCGACCGCAGCTTCGGCCACCGCCCAGGATCCCGAGCGTCCGGCGGCCAGCATGGTCTTCCAGGCCAGATCGATGCCGAGTTCCGTGGCGTTGACGGCTGCCCGCGCCGACGTGCTCCCGACGTCGTTGAAGGTCATCTGCCCAGGGCCGACGAGACCTCCCTCCCCGGTCGAGCGGACCAGGAAGAATCGTCCGCCGTCGAGGGTGAACTGGGGACTTCGGAGGAACAAAGGATGAGCCTCGTCGCCGATGAGATCGATTCGATCTTCGGCCAGCCGATAGGTCAGGATCGAAGCCTCGCCCGTTGCTCCTTGGGATGCATCGGCCAGCGTGACGCCACGCCCTTCGGTGCCTTCCACCACGATCTCGGCGTCGTCGGCGTTCTGAAGTCGTCCGAACAGATCGGGGGCCGGCGTCATGACCAGACGACCGGAATAGTGGATCAGGACCTGGGTGGCATCGACGGGCGAAAGGGTGGACCGGTCGGCCGTCGTCGAGGCTGGGAGCGACCGTGCGAGGTACGACGTCACGTAGGCCGAGAGACTCCCCCCGGGCGAGACGACCTCGCGGGCGTCGTGCCGCGCGACCTGCATCCCGGGTCCGCCTTCACCGAGGACGAATGCGGCGACGAGCCGGTCTCCCCGGACTTCGGCCCTTGAAACAGACCCGTCATCCCCGACCGCCAGTCGTTCGATGACCACGTCGTCCTCGAGCACGAGACGATAGACGTCCTCCGGTGCGAACGCCGGCTCCTCCGCGACCGGGGCGACGTCCACCGCAGCATCCGCGACCTGCGGTCGAGACGGTGCCGGATCTGACGACGATGCCCGCGTGGAGACGGACTGGGAAGCCGGCGTCGCGGCCCGCTTCGACGATGCCTCCGACACGGCCTCGGAATCCTGAATCGGGACCTCTTGCGCCGGCGTGGCTTCGGGACGGAGTCGAATGGGCTCCAACGCACGAGCAACCGTGAGCTGCTCGATCCGCTCACCCCCTTCGTCGAAGACGATCTGCAGATCCTCACCGACGAACGTCGCTTCGGCGGTCAGGACCTCGACCCTTCTCGGGGACCGAATCTCACCAAGCGCCGCGTCGTACTCCGCGACATCGGCGAGAATGGTGATCGCCGGCTTCTCCCCGTCGAGGTCGGCCTGTTCGACCCCGGCGTCGTAGATCCTGATTCGCACGTCCTCCTCGAGCCGTCCGGACTCGATCGCCTGCTCGGGAACCCGCATGCGTCCGTTGCGTGCCTCCATGACGACGAGACGACCGCTCGAGGGATGGAATCTCGCCCATGGCTGATCCATCGCGACCCATGCGTCCGGCAACGGATCGATCCGTCTGGCCCCGTACTCTTGCGCTAACCGTCCCTGCTCGTCCGCGACCTGGACGGACGCACCCTCTTCGAGACTGGCCAGGACGTCCCGGTCGAGCTCGGTCGCGGGATCCGAGAGTTCCTCCAACGTCGGTGCCGATGGGACCACGATTCGATCGAGATCCACGAGTCGCTTGCGGGTCCGGGATTGATCGCCCTCACCCGATTGCCAGAGCAACGCCAGCAGCACGACCCCGACCACGACGCCGACCGCGATCAGGATCAGTGGCCGCCGGTCGGCTCCACCGGATCTGCGCGAAGCGGATCGATGCACGAGGTACGAGGAATTCGAACGAAGGTCCGCCATGACCGACTCCTGCTTCCTGCCCGTCGAGGTTGGACCGAGGGGGAGGGCGGCCTTGCGCGCCCTCGCCGACGATCCGGAGTTCATTCAAGGTCCCGATACGACTCGACGACCTCCGTCCAGAGATTCTTCGCTCGAAGGAGGTGTTCGACGACCTCACGCACCGCACCGTGCCCACCGGGGGCCTGGGTGATGAAGGCGGCTCCCTCGCGAACCTCATCGGCGGCATCCTGGACCGCTATAGGGTAGCCGCAGCGTGCGAGAATCGGGAGATCCGGCAGGTCGTCACCGACCATGGCGACGTTCTCCGGACCGATTCCCATCGCCGAGAGCATCGCCTCGAAGACCGGCCCCTTCCGCTTGACGCCGCAGTGAAGGTGGTCGACGCCGAGTTCCGCCGCTCGATGCCGGATCGCCCGCCCGTCCCGGCCGGTGATGATGGCGACCTTGCCGCCCCAGCGCTTCCAGACGCGGATTCCGATGCCGTCCCGGACGTAGAAGCGCTTCAGCTCCTCTCCGTCGGGGGCGACCTGAATGGAGCCGTCGGTGAGGACGCCGTCGACGTCGAGGCAAAGAAGCGAGATGTTCTCCGGCTTGCTCGGGGTCATCTGGGGGATGGTATCAGGCCGGCAGCGGAGCCTAGGCCAGGAGCTCCACGAGGATGTCGTAGAAGGCGTGGGTTCCCGCGGCGATCCCGAACCCCCGGGTAACGAACGTCGCGCCGAAGTAGAGCCCGGCCACGAGGAAGAAGATCGCCGCACGCATCTCGAAGGGACGACCCAGGAAGTGGGCGGCCATGAAGACCACGCTGGAGACCAGGACGGCGAACCAGGTCGCCCGCGAGGACGACACCTTCAGGAGATCGGCGACGACGAAATGAACGATCACGATCAAGGCCCAGCGAAACACCAGTTCTTCGTAGAGCCCTGCCCCAACCGCGAGAACCAGGCGCGACGCGAGATCCGATACTGGGGCGACGTCGGTCGGCGCGACGGCCCCGATGGGATTCGCGGTCATGATCGCCGCACCGAAGATGAGCAGCGGAAGGGTGAGGACCAGAGACTCCGCGAACATCACCACGAGCGTCGGCGGATGGATGGTCCACGGAGCTCGTGCAAGGACGTGCTGTGCGAGCAGCGCGACCACCACGAGCACACCCGGCAACGCCATTCCCGCGGCCCCGAGACCGAGCGACACGAAGAGCTGCTCGAGCAGGACGTAGGCGAGGATGCCCGTACCATTCGCGTCGTTCGAGAAGAGGAGCGCGATTCCGATCTCGTAGACCAGGACCAGCGGGAGCAGGAAGACGAGCATCTCGAGGGGACGCTTGGATCTCTGCCAGTACGGTGCCGGACGGCCGGTCGTCGTGAGCTGCTCTCGTCCCGACGTCATGGGCGGCATCCCTTCCCGAATTCAGATCGCGCGGACGAAGCGATATACGAAAGCGTCCTACCGATCGAAGATGCGATGGTAGGACGCGACGACTTCGTTGTCATGAACGCATCAGGCTGCGGACTTCAGTTCGCGAAGCCTGCGGGAGAGACGGCTCTTCCTTCTCGCCGCGGTGTTACGGTGGATGGTTCCGGTGCACGCGATCCGATCGAGGACGGCCTGGACCTTCCGGAACTCCGTCTCGGCCTGGGCGACGTCACGTGCCTGGACGGCGGACATGAAGGACTTGATCTGGGTCTTCACCCGCCGCTTTCGCCAGTTGTTGATGGACCGGCGCTTGAGGCTTTGTCGGACGCGCTTCTTGGCTGATTCGGTGTTCGGCACGAGGCCAGCTCCCTTCGAGTGCGAATCGATCATTATCGCGAGACGGACCAATGTTGCAACCCCCCTCCCAGGCAGTTCCTGGGAGTTCTGAGGATCCTCATTCCGGGGCGGCATCCCAGACGCGTGCTAGGATCGATTCGATGGCTCCTTCCACCGACCAATTCAAGGCCATTTCCGTGGTCGACCGCCATGCGGACACCAGAACCGCGGCTTTGACGATCGGCGACCACCTCGCCGAATCGCTGGGATGCTCCCCCTCCGCGACCATCGTGATCGCGAGTTTCCATCATGCGGCGGCCCTCCCGGAGGCGATTTCGTCGATTCAAGGGGTTCTCGGTCCTCATCCGATCCTCGCCGCGACCAGCTGTGGCGTCCTTGCCGACGGGCAGGAACATCATTCGGGCCCCACCTTGGCGGCGTTCTCGTTCGAAGGCCCGGGCGTCCGAGCGCGCAGCTTCCGATTCGATCACCGCGACGGCCCCCCGGAAGCGTGGAGTCGCACGCTCGTCCGGAGCAGGCTTCGCCCCGCGTCCCCCCCGCGACTGCTCTTCGTCATGGCCGATCCGTTCACGGCGGGTAGCGAATCGGTCGTTCGAGCCCTTGATCACGCGACCCCCGCCGGTACCCCGATCGTCGGTGGACTGGTCACCGGAGGGAGCCAACCCGGCACCAACGTGTTCGTCACCGACGACGCAGTCGCAAACTCGGGTGCGATCGGACTGGTTCTGGAGGGCGACGTCGTCGCGTCCCCAATCATCGCACATGCCGGGCGAGCCGTCGGCCCCGCACTGGTGGTCACCGGTTCCGACCAAAACGCGGTTCGACAGCTCAATGGCCGGCCCGCGGCCCAGGTCTTCGACGAACTCCTGGCATCGTTGAACAACCAGGACCGAACACTGCTCGCGGACCGACCGGTGGTGGGCATCGTGGTCGATGGCCACCGAACGCATCTCGGGCGGGGCGACTATCTCCTCCGGCCCATGACGACCGTCGATCGAAACGGTGGAAGTCTTCTGCTTCCAGGCGGCGTACCCCGTGGATCGACCATTCGCTTCCAGGTCATCGAAGGCGCGACGGCCCGCGAGGACCTCGCGATGGCCCTCGATCTGGCCTCGCTCGACGAACGACCGGTGGCCGGAATCCTCGCCGCGAGCTCGGTCGGTCGGGGTCCTCAGCTGCTCGGCGAGACCGGACACGACGCGGCACGCCTGCACGAGCGCCTCGACGGCGTCCCCCTGGTCGGGTTCGTGGCGGCCGCCGAAATCGGCGACATCCGCGGCGAACCACGTCTCGCGGGGATGGGGTTGTCCGCCGTCGCACTCCGTCCCAGCCAGAAATCGCATCCTCGCGAAGCTGGACCGGTACAGCCGATGTGACGTTGGTGCCGGTGATGCACCAAGATGACCCGGGGTTCCGGTAATCCGTGGTCCCCGAGATCAACGCGGTCCATCGTGGCATGCCTGCGGCCGGTCGAGGACACTGGATCCGTCTCTCCTCCCCTTTCTCGCTTCGGAGCCATCTCGATGGGCATCGGAACGGATCTCGTAGAACGCGGCATCCTCAGCGAAACAGATCTGGACCACGCGGTCACCGAGCAGGGCAAGACCGGGGAGCGTCTCGACCAGGTGCTCCTGAGACTCGGTCACGTCGACGCCCACCTCATCCTCGAGGCGATCGCTCGTCAGTTCGACATTCCGATCGTGGATCTCAACGAGCTGGATGTGGACGAGGCGACGTTGCGAATGCTCCCATCCCGTCTGGTGTTCAAGCAGCTCTGCGTGCCGATTCGATGCGACGCCGACTCCCTCCAGATCGCCACCTCCGATCCGTTCGAACTCAGCTCCTTCGACGAGCTCCGACTCCTGACCGGCCTCGGCGTCGAGCTTGTGCTCGCCGATGAACGGGATCTCCGGAAGTTCATCCGCGCTCACTACGGCGTCGCGGGCGACACCCTCGACGCACTCGACGGGATCGCCCAGGAGAACGACGCCCCCCAGATCGAAAGCACCACCGGCGAGATCGATGCGGCCGAGGACGCCAGCGTGATCAAGCTCGTGAACGACCTGTTGATCGAGGGCGTGCGCGAACGAGCCACCGACATCCACATCGAACCCTACGAGGATGAACT
>PKCT01000136.1 GCA_002862325.1 Phycisphaerae bacterium | reverse complement strand
GCGGCGGTTCGAAGTGCGGGGCCGCTCTTCGGGTTCGGGTACTTCTCGACCTCTCGCGCCATCGTGACGTTCGACCCGAGCAACCTCGCTCCGGTGGGCTTCCAGTTCTGGCGATTCATCACGTTCCAGTTCCTCCATGCCGACCTCGTGCATCTCATGTTCAACATGCTGGGGCTTTTCCTCTTCGGCGGCCTGGTCGAGCAGTATCTGGGGTCCAAGCGGTATCTGGCGTTCTACCTCCTCTGCGGCATCGCCGGTGCCGTCATGTATCTGCTGCTCAATCTGGTGGGCTGGACCGGATACACCGTCTTTGGGATCAAGCTCCCGCTCGTCCTGATCAGCGATCCGGCCACGCCGCTGATCGGCGCCAGCGCCGGCGTGTTCGGCGTCCTCATGGCGAGCGCATTCCTCGTTCCGAACGCCACGGTCTACCTCTTCTTCGTCCTGCCCATGCGTCTGGCGACGCTGGCCTACGGACTCGTCGTCATCGCGTTGCTCACGGTGTTCCTGGGATGGACCAACGCGGGCGGCGAGGCGGCGCACCTCGGCGGCGCGATCGCCGGATGGGGGCTCATCAGAAGGCCGAACTGGCTGCACGGCTTCTTCGACTTCCTCGGACGCTTCGACCCATGGAGTCGCAGCAACGCGGCGAGGCGAGCGGTCCGTTCGAAGAGCCGGGGGGGAGAGATGAAGCAGGAGGCCGAGATCGATCGGATCCTCGCCAAGATCCACGAGTCCGGCCTGCAGAGCCTGACCAAGCGTGAACAGAAGATTCTCCGCGAGGCCTCGCGAAGATGAGCGATTCGACCGGCGCCTGGCATGGTTCGGGGCCGATTCGATTTCGAATCGACGCCAGGTGTTCGGAGAACCACGCCCGCCTGGGCACGGTCTCGACACCGCACGGAGAGTTTCCGACGCCCGCCTTCATGCCGGTCGCCACCGCGGCCGCGATGAAGGGCGTCCTCCCCGGGCAGGTCCGCGACATCGGTGCGGGGATCATCCTGAACAACGCCTATCACCTCATGCTCCGGCCGGGCATCGAAGTGCTCCGGGAGGTGGGCGGAAGTCATGAGTTCATGAAGTGGAGCGGCCCGATCCTCACCGATTCCGGGGGCTATCAGGCGTTCTCGATGTCGGACATCAACGCCATCGACGACGATGGTGTGACCTTCAAGTCGTTCATCGACGGCTCGAAGATCCATCTCGGTCCTGAACGCTCGATGGAGATCCAGAACGCGATCGGCGCGGACATCATCATGGCGTTCGACGACTGCCCGCCTTCACCGGACGCGAGCCACGGGAAGGGGAGTCCACGGGCCAATCTGCCGCGTCCCAAGGATTGGCCCAAGCGACTCGACGAAGCCCATGAACGCACCGTTCGTTGGCTCGAGCGATGCCAGCAGGCCCATGCCCGGCCGGACGAGCAGGGGCTCTTCGGGATCGTGCAGGGAGGCACCGATCTCGCGCGGCGGGATGCGAGCGTCGAAGCGATCTGTCAGGCCGACCTCCCGGGATACGCGATCGGGGGCGTCGCGGTGGGCGAAAGCACCGAGATGATCAGGACCGTGGTGGAGCACACCGCCCCCAGGCTTCCGGGGGATCGCCCGAGGTATCTCATGGGCGTCGGATACGAACGGGACATCGTGATGGCCGTGGCGGCCGGGGTGGACATGTTCGACTGTGTTCTTCCCACCAGAAACGGTCGAATGGCATCGGTCTTCACCCGAACAGGGCCGCTCAGGCTTCGCCACGCCCGTTTTCGAGACGATCCGGCCCCAATCGATCCGAAATGCGATTGTCCGGCGTGTCTGGGGGGCTTCAGCCGGGCCTACCTGAGGCATTGCTTCGCCGCCGACGAGATGGTGGGCCCGATTCTCTGCAGCCTCCACAACCTCCGGCACTTCCAGCGGCTGCTGCTGGACATACGAACGGCGATCCGGGATGATTCCTGGTCTTCACTCGTCCGCGACTGGCCCGTGCTGGCCGGGGACGCCGATGTCGAGCAGAGTCCGGACGGAGCCTGAGGCTCGACCGGTCGATGTTCTTGTTTCACTTCCAGGCCCCGCTGGACTATCCCATGATCCCCACCCCCGCCGAAGGTCACTTCTCGCTCGCGATGCTCCAGCAGACTGGCGCGACTCCATCCGCCGGGCCCTCCACCGCGCCATCCGCGGGGGCACCATCGGCCACCACGCCCGCGGCGACGAATGGTGCGCCACCGCTCGCCGGAGAGGGGACCACCGCTCCCGGCGGGGCGACCCCGCAGAATGGCGCTCCGCCGTCGCTCTTCGGGGGAGACATGATGTTCTTCCTTCTTCCGGTCATCGTGATCCTGATCCTCATGACCGTGCTCGGTCCCCGCAAGGAGCAGAAGCGTCGGAACACGATGCTCAAGTCGATGAAGAAGCACGACCGAGTTCAGACGGTCGGCGGGGTCATCGGGTCCATCACCGAGATCAAGACCGACACGGTCGTCCTCAAGGTCGACGAGACCAGCAACACCCGCATGACGTTCTCCCGCGACGCGGTTCAGCAAATCCTCGAAACGGAATCCGCGTCCTGACCCCGGTCGGACCCCGGCTCAAAACATGAAGAACATCTTTCTCAAGCTCACGTTCATCCTCCTGCTGGTGCTGCTCTTCCTCTGGTCGGTCCTGCCGCCGGAGAAGAAGATCCGACTGGGCAAGGACCTTCAGGGTGGCGTCAGCCTGGTCTATGCGGTCGACGTGCCGGAGGGGACCGACGCGGACGAGGTCCTGGCGCAGACGATCGACGTCCTGAAGCAGCGAGTGAACCCGCAGGGCATCCTCGACATCGGCATGCAGCCGGTCGGTCGGGATCGCATCGAAGTGGTCATGCCGCTTCCGAACGCCGAGGTTCGTGCGCTCCAGACGGTCTACCAGGATGCGAGGGAGGTGGTGCTGGACCTGGCCCGCATCCGCGCCGACGAGCTCGATCTGGCCCTTTCCTCGGGCACCGCGGTGCAGCAGTACGCCGGGGATGGAGGCGGCGACCGCGCCGCTCGGATCGCGGCGCTCCAGGCCGCCTGGACTGAACAGGCGAATGCTCGGGCGGAGCTCGATCGCCTCGAATCCTCGGATGCCCCGGAACCGGCCCAGGTGAACGCCGCCCTCGATCGCGTGGCCACCGCGGAGATCGCGCTCGAGGATCTGCGGAACGGCATCCTCGCCGAGACCCTTCGGGAGCAACGGCTGCTCGAGATTCTCGCGCTCGACAACAGCGCGACCGAGCGGGACGAGGCCGGCCAGCCCATCGCCGGCACGAGTGAACGGGCGAAGGCCCTCGCGGATCTGCGTACGGAGCTGCCGCACCTCGCCGAATCGCTCTCGAAGCTTGAAACCGCCTACGGGGAATACGAATCGAAGCGGACCGGCCTCGACGATCCGGAGGACCTCAAGCGTCTTCTCCGCGGTGCGGGTGTTCTGGAGTTCCGGATCGGCGTCCGACCCGCCGCCCAGGACGTCCCGATCACCCTGCTCCGGGAGCAGCTCGCCGAGCGTGGTCCGAAGAACACCGACTCGGTCGTCGCACGCTGGTTCCCGATCAACGACCTCAAGCAGTGGACCGACGAGGACAACGAGGACTCGCTTACCGCTCTCATGCAGAATCCCTCCGGCTACTTCCAGTCCCGCTACGGACTGGTCGCGGACGAGAAGGATGGTCGGTACTACGTGCTCCTGTACGTCACCCCGGACAAGAGTCTCGACAAGGCGACCGACGCCGACTGGTCGATCCGCCGAGCGGGCCGGACCATCGACGATCTGGGCCGCCCCGCGGTCTCCTTCGGCCTCGACAAGAGTGGTGGTCGGGAGATGCGGCGACTGACCACGCCGAACGTCAGCCAGCCGATGGCGATCGTCCTCGACGGCGAGGTCTACACGGCGCCGAACCTCGAGAGCGCGATCGGTGATCGCGGCGTCATCCAGGGCAACTTCGGCGATGCCGAGATCAACTATCTCATCCGCGTGCTCGCGGCGGGCAGCCTCGACGCCCGGATGAGCCCCGAGCCGATCTCCGCGAGCATCCTGGGTCCGTCGATCGGCCAGGACAATCTCGTCCGCGGCCTCGAGGCGGTGGCGATCTCGGTCGCGGTGGTCGCGGTGATCATGATTTTCTACTACTTCGGCGCCGGACTGATCGCCGACATCGCACTCTTCATCAACGCGATCATGATCTTCGGCGTGATGGCGATGATCGACGGCACCTTCACCCTGCCGGGCCTCGCGGGCATCGCGCTCACGGTCGGCATGGCGGTCGATGCGAACGTGCTGATCTTCGAGCGCGTGCGCGAGGAGCTCGTCAACAACCAGGAGGATCTGCGGACCTCGCTGCGGCTTGGATTCGCCAAGGCGGCGAGCGCGATCATCGATGGCAACATCACCAACCTGATCGTCTGCTTCATCCTCTACAACACCGCGGCGACCGAGGTGAAGGGCTTCGCCCTCACCCTGTCGATCGGCGTGATCGCGACGCTCTTCACGTCGCTCTTCGTGTCCCGCGTGATGTTCGCCCTGTGCACCGACGTCTTCAAGATCCGGTCGCTCCCGATGCTCCCGACCGTGGTCCCGTCGATCCACCGTCTGCTCGAGCCGAAGATCGACTGGGTCTCGGCCCGAGTCCCGCTGCTCGGCCTGAGCCTCGTTCTGGCGGTCGGCTCGCTGGCGCTCTTCTTCAGCCGGGGTGCCGATGTCCTCGAGACGGAGTTCCGGGGCGGGGTCAGCGTGGTCATGACGACCCGAGCCGCGAAGGACGGGGAGCCTGCGGGGGCGGAGCGGGAGAGCCTCGGGCGTCTCCTGGTGCCTCGGAGCGAGATCGAGGCCTCGGTCAACGAGATCGGCCGCGAGGGGGCGGACGATCCGATCCTCGCCGAACTCTCCAACGCGACGGTTCTGACCGTGGGGCCGACCCTCGAGGACGGATCCGCCGCGAGCTTCCAGATCAAGGTGGCCAACCCCGCGGGGATCGATGGAGATGCGAACATCTCCGACACCGTCGTGGCCGCCCTGGTCGATCGCTTCGGCGACATCCTCGCGGTGACCCGCCCGGTGAGCTTCGCCGGCGAGGCGATCGACGACCACAGCAGCAGCACCTTCAAGCTCGAACGCGGCACCCTGGGCGAGTCAATCGGCCGCCCCGGCCCCGGTGCCGCGGTGCCGGTCGGCGACCTTCGCGGCGGTGTCGCGGTTCTCATCGAGGACGTCACGCCGGCGATCACCCTCGCCGACGTGGAGCAACGACTCGCCCGCATGCGAAATCAGCCCGATTTCGCGGAGTCTCGAGGTCGGCGCAGCGAGGTCGTGGGCCTGACCCCGGCCGGCGAGATCGACGGCGTACCTGCCTACAGCACCTTCGTCGTGATGTCGGCCGACGACGACGTCTCGAGCCTGCTGGTCGACGTGGACACCTGGGATCGCGCGCTCGCCACCCAGGAGTACGCGCTCGTGAAGGCCGCCCTGCTCCGGGAGGCGAGCCTGGACCAGGTCTCGAGCTTCTCCCCCAAGGTGGCGGAGAACCTCGCGAACACCGCGATCGTCGCGGTCATTCTGAGTCTTCTCGGAATGCTCGTCTACATCTGGTTCCGCTTCGGCTCGCTCCGCTACTCGCTCTGTGCGATCGTGGCGCTGGTCTTCAACGTCTCGGTCTGTCTTGGAGCGATCGCACTCAGCGTCACGTTGGGCGAGAAGACCTTCTCCGGCGTCCGGGTTCTGGACGAGTTCCGGATCGACCTGAACGTGGTGGCGGGACTGCTCACCATCGTGGGCTATTCGCTCAACGACACCATCGTGATCCTCGACCGCATCCGTGAGAACCGGGGCAAGCTGAGCTACGCGAGTCGGGACGTCGTGAACAAGTCGATCAACCAGACCTTCAGTCGGACCATCATGACCAGTGGCACGACGATCACCTCCGCGATCATCCTCTACTCGCTCGGTGGCACCGGCATCCGGCCGTTCGCCTTCACGTTCCTCGTTGGCCTGATCGCAGCGACGTTCTCGTCCGTCGCGATCGCGGCTCCCCTGACCTGGAGCCGAGGTGGGGGAAGCTCCACCTCGAACTCCGCGGAGGCGGATGCGGACGCGGCGATGGAACCGGCCGGGGCCTGAACTGCAGCGAAGTGGCCGATCCGGCCGATCGTCTGTAGAGTCACGTGAAGTCGCCTGGAAGGGGATCTCCACCCTCGCCTCTCCGCGGTCGTTTCCGCGGTGGATTCGAGGGGGGCCACAACGCAGGTGGGCTCGGCGACGAGAGGGCGGACCGGATCGGCATCCCGGTGGATCCCATCCTCGAATTCAACTCGACAGGTCGAAGGGACCGCACATGAACAACGGCGTTCGAGTCTCGATCATCCTGGCCGTGGTCACGATCGCGCTGCTGGGCCTCTACTATGCAAGCCTCGACGACCCCGCGGCGACGGTCGCCACCACGTCCGACGTCCCCACGACCGAGGTGATCCTGGAACCGGATCTCGAAGAGCCCAATCCGGTGATCGCCGAGGACCTCGAGTCCGACGAGCCGGCGTTGATGTCTGAGGCTGATGAGCCTTCGATCGAACCCGGCTCCGAGATGTTCGAGGAGGCTCTCGCCGAGCCCGATCCCGAGCTTCCGATCTCGAACTCGGGCACCGATCGGTTCGTGTCGACGGCGGATCAGGATGTTCCGTCCGAACCCGTCTCGACCACGGAGCCCGGTTCCGGCACCATCGCCGCGTTGGACGCCGACGAGGATGCGACGGTCCCGTACGAGGCGGGATCCACGATGACGGATACCGACGCCGAGCCCCTCCCTGGAGACTCGGAGTCGGCGGACGCGACGCCCATCTCCGAGTCGGACGAGCCGAACGTCGGGGACGTCCCCGCCGACGCGTCACAACCGGGCCGTCTCCAGGTTGGGATCGCTCCGACCCGGGAAATCGGTCGCTCGATCAACTCGCCGGGCGTGGGCATGCATCGGGTCGTCGCCCCGGGCGACACCGAGGTCGATCTCAACCGAGCCGTCGGCCTGCTCCAGTCGCGTGAAAGCGGCAATGTCGTCGACGACGCGAGCGCGACCGCTTGGGTCGTCGTTCCAGCGGGCATGATCGATCCACTCTCGGAGATCGCGATCACCGAGACCCAGGGTGACGACACGCTGGTGCTGGTTCGAACCGATACCGACGGGGCTCTCGGCCTGAGCGGCGACGTCTCAAGCGCCCGGGTCGTCCTCGAACCCGACGGCATTCATCACGGCGTCAACTTCAGGATCAAGCCGCAGGCGATCGCCGACGTGTCGACCGTCTCGCGGGGCCTCGTTCGCGTGCCGATCGTCTGGGTCCAGAACGGGAGCGTCGTGTTCACCGAGACCCGACCGATTTCGATCAACGGTCAGGGCCGCATCGCCGGCCGCTTCGATCGGCCGATGGCCGATCGCCTGGCGACCGGTCTGCTCGCCGAGCCGACGGTCATGAGCGGCGAGCAGGCGTCGCCACCCGCGGTCGAGGCCGACGTCGTGGCCTCAACGCCGGCGATCCCGACGAGCAACCCGGGAGGTCTGCCGGCGGATGCGTACGTCGACTACACGATCAAGGACGGTGACAGCTTCGCCAGTATCGCTCGAGAGTGGTTCGGCGACGAGTCCCGTTTCTCCGACATCGGGCTCGCCAATCCGCTCGTCGATCCTCTGAAGCTTCAGAAGGGGCAGGTGATCCGCCTTCCACCCAAGGACCTGCCGCGACGAGTCGTGGTCGCTCCCGCGAATCCGGCGGGCGTGCGGATCCACGTCGTCGGCTCCGGCGAGTCGCTCTCCGAGATCGCGCTCGCCGCCTACGGCAAGAGTTCCCGATGGCGCGAGATCTACGAGGCGAACAAGGACGTGATCGGACCGGACAGCGGCAAGCTGACCGTTGGAATGGAATTGGTGATTCCGTGAGCGAACCCAAGGGGATCCCCGAAACGAAGCCCGGTCGCACCGAGATCGACGATCTCGCGGACGCGGCGAAACGAAACCCCACCGCCGAAGGCCTGACGCCCCTCTATCAGGCGACCTTCGATCTGTCTCGATGGCACTTCGTGGGGATGGGTACCTTCCCGAATCTCGCACCGTTCTGCGGCGTGGTCGACGACATCGGCTACGTCATGGCGTTCACCGACCCCGATCGGGCGAGGTTCTACGCGGGGCAGCAGGGCGTCCTCGCCCTCGGCGACAAGCCATCGATCCTGAGCTTCCCGGTTCGCGAGGCCGCGCGACTCTGCATCGCCCAGCAGAATCGACGGAACGTCACGGGCGTGCTGTTCGACGACGGTTGGGGCAACTGGTACTTCCCGCTCCAGGCGCTCCCGACCTACCTCGATCGCTATCTCGTCGCCGACGACGCCTCGGCCTGAGCCTCCGCCAACGCCTTTCGCCAGAACCACAGGGCGGGAGTGGCGACGATCAGCAGGATGAGGAAGCTTCTTCCCAGATTGTTCCCAGTGGCTTCCAGAGGCCGAGCGGGGATCGGGATCCCCTGACTGACCTGCCACAGGACGAACAGGGTGGAAAACGAGATCAGGACGGTGCCGCCGGCCGGTATCGCCGCGCCGATCCAGAGGTACCGCATGAACGTCCGTTCTGCGCCGCCCCGGTCCCGGTCGCAGCAGAGTCCCAGGCCCCTGAAGAGCAGCACGATGCCGGTCAGACTCGTCAGCGCAACGAACGGATAGATCCACTGGGCGAGTTCGCCGCCGATGCCCGGCGCAGTCAAGGCGAGCGTCCGTATTCCTAACCAGTATGCGGGGAAGGTCAGGATCAGAAGACTCGCTGCCTTGAGTGCCCTCCGCTCCCTCGGTACGAGAAACCACGGTGCGGAGGCGACCTGTGCGGCTGCGATCGCGACGAGCGTGGCCGGAACCGCGTGCGCCACGATCTGAAAAACGATCGACGCGCAGGTCATGAGGACACCGGGCACCAACGGCACCTGATCGGCCGAGGGGGCGAAGTGGTCGACGAGAGCGATTCCCCCCTCGATCGCGATCGCCGCCGCAAAGAGATTGAGCACCCGGGTCACGACTCGACACCTCACCCGGATCTGGTGAGGACCGTCCCGATGCCCGCCGCATTCCGGACACACGTCGGCGTCGGTCGCGTAGCCGCAGCGGACGCACTCCCCTCGAGGTTCGGCCCCGGAAGTCTCCATGTTGCTCTGCATCCCCCGTTCGTTCGATGCCCCGGATCAATCACGCTCATGATAGTCGGAGAACAGGCATGTTCATGCGAACGGACCATTTTGTGCGGCCATGAGGTTCTCGGCGATGTGGCGGGGCGTGAGGGAGCCGATGACCACGCTCGCGACGCCTTCGGGGGCGAGGCAGTACGGGATCGCTCGATCGGGCGAAATTCGACCCGATGCGAGGCCCTTCTTGACGAGGATGCCGACGCCCTCGGCATGGGCCCGTTCGATCACCTCGCGCTGCGAGTCGTCCTCGACGTGATATTCGACCATCAGGCAGTCGACGAGTCCGGTGTCGATCGCGGCGTGATGTCCCTCGACCGTCTTTCCGCTGAAGCAGACCAGGCGTAGATCGCCCCGTTCTCGGCGTCGCGCGAGGGTGTCGAGCGTCTCCCCCCGCTCGAGGATCGCCAGATCGGAACCGTCGGAGTGCACCGAGACGAGATCGAGACGGTCGGTGGCGAGACGACGAAGACTCCGATCGAGGCTCGCGTCGACCGCCGGGCCCGAGAAGTCGTAGTGGCTCTCGCCGTCGGCGAAGGTCTCGCCGACCTTGGTTGCGAGAAGGTACTCCTCGCGGCGATGGCGGATCGATCGGCCGATGATCTCCTCGCTCGTTCCGTAGGCTGGTGCGGTGTCGATCAGATCGATACCGAGATCGAGCACCTCGTTGAGGATTCGAGCCGCCTCAGTCTCCGAGGGGAGGTCGTAGGCGGTCGGGTACTTGGTGCCGACGTTGCGTCCGATCTTGAACGCGCCGTAACCGATCGGCGCGACGCTCAGGCCGGTGCGGCCGAGCGGACGTCTCGATGATCCGTCCACGTCCGGTCCTCCCAGGGAAAGCTCGCGACCCGCGGTCGCGCGAAATCGGCCGGTGCGGTGAAGACTGCGCTCCGCGTGGAGGGAGCCGCAACCAGATCGACGACCGCCGCCGCGAGCCTCGGTGCGAGCGCCCACTTGGTTGGCCACGCGACGAGGAGACCGGGGGCCGCTTCGAACACCTCGGCGTCGTCCGGACGCCAGCCGGAAGAGGTCTTCCGCTCCGCTCGATCGACCCGGTAGCTGCTCCAGGCCACCTCTTCGTGCGCGTCGAGATCGAGTCGCGGCAGGACCGCGGCCAACTCCTTCGCCGCCACCCGAATCTGTTCGTCCTCGTCCCGAGCATTGCCGCGTTCGGAGAGATCGCCTCCAAGTTGCCAGACCGTCCTGCCCTCGGGATCACGATTGGACGTGATGGTGACCCGGGTCTTGTTTCCATCGACGCAGTGTCCGTACAGTTCGGGCAGCCCACGGCCCCGCAGGAGCGTCATGTGCAGCGGCCGACGCTGGGCGACGTTGGTCTCCAGCCCGAGCCTGGACAGGATCGCCTCGTTGCCGACGCCCGCGGCACAGACCACCTGCCGGGGGCGAACCTCGAAGGAGGCGCCGGCTCGGTCCCGAAGCACGACCGTCTCGATCCGACCGGCCTTGGAGCGGAGTTCGAGCCCCTCGGCGTGGTCGACCGAGACCAGTCGGTCTTCGTGTTGCCTGGAAAGGGTGGCGAGCACGGACTTCGTATCGAAGACCGGCTCCTCCACCCGGAGCACCTTGCCGGTCATCGACTGGAGCAGGGTGGGCCGATCCTCGGGGGCGACGGTGTCGGTGCGGGTCCGCAGCATGGTCTTCGCGCCGAGCATGCCGATGCGGGACGCTAGGGAGTCGGTACGCCAGACCCAGGTGCACGGAGAGAGGATGGTGGCGTCTCGAAGATCAAGGTCCATCTTCGCGGGAGACTCGACGAATCGTCTCCACGCCTCCGGCATGGCGCGAATCGAATCCGCCGCCTCCAGATCGCGTTCCTTCAGCGTGTACTTCAAGCCGCCATGGATGATGCCCTGGGCCGATATGCTCTGGCCTCGCCCCGACTCGGCGGATTCGACCGCCAGGACGCTCAGGCCGGTTCGCGTCGCCCGGTCGAGGATCGCCAGACCGGCGATACCGGCACCGATGACGAGAAGGTCGAGGTCGTGGATCTCCGGAGAACGCATGTCACCACGGTAGCGTCCGAAGCGGTGCCTCGGGCGCCCGCATCAAGTATCCTCCACGACCCTTTTCCAACAACGTCCAGGAGACCGTTCGTGGAACATCGGTGCGTACTCATCAACGGTGACGGAATCGGCCCCGAAGTCGTGCAGGCCGCACGGCGGATGATCGATGCGGCACTCGCCCCGACCGGGTCGACGATCAGCTGGACCGAGCGACATGCCGGCGTCGCCGCCCTCGAGGCCGGGCACCAGGAACTCCTCCCCGACGAGACCCTGCATGCGATCCGAGAGCAGGGGACGGCCCTCAAGGGGCCGTGCACGACGCCGGTCGGCGGCGGATTCTCCTCGGTGAACGTCGCGCTTCGGAAACGCCTTGATCTCTTCGGTGCGGTGCGTCCGGTCCGGAGCATCGAAGGCGTCGACACCCGCTACACGGACGTCGATCTCGTGGTGGTCCGGGAGAACACCGAAGGCCTCTACGCCGGGATCGAGAACGAGATCACCCCTGGCGTGGTGACCAGCCTGAAGGTGGCGACCGAGAGGGCGTCCACCCGCATCGCCCGATTTGCCTTCGAGTACGCCAAGGCCCGGAACATCGCCCGAGTGACGACGCTCCACAAGGCGAACATCATGAAGAAGTCCGACGGACTCTTCATCCGGTGCGCCCGCGAGATAGGTGAACGGGAGTTCCCTGAGATCGGGTACGACGAGATCATCATCGACGCCGGTTGCATGCGGCTGGTTCAGGATCCGACCGAATTCGGCGTCCTGCTCTGCGAGAACCTCTATGGCGACGTCATCAGCGACCTCTGCGCCGGATTCGTCGGAGGGCTCGGGTGCACCCCCGGCGCGAACTTCGGCGCGGATCACGCCGTCTTCGAGGCGGTCCACGGGTCGGCGCCCGACATCGCGGGCCAGGGCGTCGCGAATCCGCTCGCCATCACCATGAGTGGCGTGATGATGCTCAATCATCTCGCCGGCGTCACGGGAGATACCGCCGTGGTGACGGCCGCGTCCACCCTCCGAGATGCCTACAACGCCGCGATCGCTTCCGGTGAACGCACGCACGACCTCGGAGGCACCCTCGGTACCGAGGCCTTCGCCGACGCGGTGATCTCGAGATACGGCGGTTGAACGGCGAACCCCGCGAATCGTCGCTGCGCGACGCGGCGAAGCGAACCGCATGAAGGCGTCCTTCCATCCCGACTACGAGATCCCGCTCCCGGAGGGGCATCCCTTTCCGATGCGGAAGTTCTCCGCCCTCCGGGACATCCTGCTCGCCGAAGGACTGCTCGCACCGACCGATCTGATGACCCCGGATGAGATCGGATGGGAAGACCTGAAATTGGTGCACGATGATTCGTATCTCGACGCGCTTCGCGACGGCACGCTGGGGCGAGACGCCGTCCGTCGGCTCGGGCTTCCCTGGAGTCCGGCCCTGGTTCGCAGAAGCAGGCTGGCGGTTCATGGCACCACACTCGCGGCGTGGCAAGCTCTCGAGGACGGGCATGCCGCGAATCTCGCTGGGGGGACGCACCATGCCTGCCCGACGCACGGAGAGGGCTTCTGCGTCCTCAACGACGTCGGCGTCGCCATTCGCATCCTGCAGCGCGAGGAGGAGATCGAGCGTGCGCTCATCATCGATCTCGACGTGCACCAGGGCAATGGGAACGCGCTCGCCTTCGCGACCGATCCCTCCGTGTTCACCTTCTCCATGCATGGTGCCCGGAACTTCCCGTTGCGAAAGCCCAAGAGCGATCTCGACGTCGAACTCGACGACCATACAGGCGATGTCGCCTACCTCGAGCTGCTCGAACGTCACCTTCCCACCGCGATTGAAAGGGCTCGGCCCGATCTCGTCTTCCTGCTCTCGGGCGTCGACGTGGTGGTGGGGGACCGCTACGGCCGACTGGCCATGACCCGAGACGGCCTCCGTCGGCGGGAGGTCCTGGTGCAGGGCCTTCTTCGACGACGCGGGCTTCCGACGGCTCTTCTGCTCTCCGGCGGTTACGCGGAGACGCCGCAGCTCACCGCGGATCTCCACGCCGAGTCGCATCGAGCCGCACGCAGGCTGGAATCGTCGGCGGCGGCGATCGGGTAGATTGCCCTACGGAGGCCTCCATGCGTCGAACAGCTCGTGTCAGATTCCTGTCGCTCCTCGCCTGCCTGATCGCGGCGGGATGCGCGACGACCTCGTCGTCGACGCCCTCTTCGACGGACGGTGATGAATTGGAGATGCCGGACGCTCCGACGGACGCGTCGATCGCGCGAGTCTCCAAACTGAACAAGGGGTACGCCCTTCTCCTCGATCTCCTCAAGGACGAGGCCCGGGTCTCCCAGGTACTCGCGATCAAGAACGCCCCACCCGGGATCCGATCACTGCTCAGGCGAATCTCGTCGACCGCCTCGACCAATCGGGACTCGATCGGGAAACTGCTTGGAAAGGACCCGGCCATCGCGCCGACCGGGCTGGGGCTGCCTTCGATCGAGGTGGACGCCCGAGACCATATCGCGGAGGATCAGACCTCCGTGCTTCTCACATCCAGTGGGGAGATGTTCGTATTCCGCATCCTGCTGACCCAGGACCGTGCCTCGGCCTACGCGGCAGCGCTCGCGACCAGTCTGGCGAATCTCGATCCGAACGTGGCCAGGCGTGACCTCTGCAACGCCATCGCCCGAGACTGGGAGGTGCTCGGCGATGACGTTCGACAGCATCTGAGGCACCCGAAGGGTTCGCCGCCCGCGGCGA
The DNA here is from genome assembly GCA_002862325.1 of Phycisphaerae bacterium. Classification (GTDB taxonomy): domain Bacteria; phylum Planctomycetota; class Phycisphaerae; order Phycisphaerales; family SM1A02. The sequence goes on along the minus strand of PKCT01000136.1, from coordinate 2,523 downwards.
AGAAGACGACCGAACTGGTTCCGGGGACGCCGAGTCCCTGAGCCATGACCCGGGATGCCGTGAAGGAGGCTGCGATCAGCCTTCGTTCCAGGCGCTCGCGAGTCCAGGCCTCGCCGTCGGGGAAGCCTCGATGGAGCCGCTGGTGGGCCGTTTGAGGCCACTCGCGTCGATGGATTCGATCTCGATCTCGACCTCCGGTGCGAGGGGCTCGCGTTCGACGGCCTCCGTGTCGATGGCACCGTCGGCCCCGACCTCGTCGAACTTGACCGTCACCCGACGCGACACGCCTCGCTCGGGCATCGTGACACCGAACAGGCGGTCGCAGGACTGCATCGTCCGCTTGTGGTGGGTGATCACGATGAAGTGCGACTGGTCGAGGAACTGCCGCACGACGTGACAGAAACGCTCCACGTTCGCTTCGTCCAGAGCCGCGTCGACCTCGTCCAGGACGCAGAACGGCGAGGGCTTACTCTTGAAGATCGCCATGAGCAGCGCGACGGCGGTCATGGTCTTCTCGCCACCGGACAGCTGGCTGATGACCCGCGGCTCCTTGCCGGGGGGTTTGGCCCGGATCTCGATCCCCGATTCCAACCAGTCGGTGTTGCCGTCTTCGTCGGGAACGAGCTCGAGATCGGCCCGGCCACCGCCGAACAGTCGTCGGAACATGCCCGAATCGCCCGCGAAGTTCTCGCGGACCGTCCGGAAGGTCTCCTCGAATCGACTTCGTGACGCGACATCGAGTCGTTCGACGAGCTCACGGAGCCTCAGGCGCGCCTCGTCGATGTCCGCGAGCTGCTGGGCGAGCTCCTCGTTCCTGGACTCCAGATCGCCGAGCTCGTCCATCGCCTCGAGATTGACGTTGCCCAGCCCCTTGATCTGCGTCCGCAATTCCTCGGCTTCGGCGATCGCGAGCTCCCGATCGAACCGATCCCCGTCGCCCTCTGCGTCGGGCGTGGGCTGTGCGTCGAGAATCGCACCGAGGTCGAAACCGAGCTCCTCGATCACCGCCTCCTCGAGACTTTCTCGCTTGATCTCCACTTCACGTCGACCGATTTCCATCGCGTGGATGTCCCGCTCGAGACGTTGCGCCTCGACTCTGGCCGTGCTCAGCCGCTCGTTGGCGGATTCGACCGCCTTCGAGGCGTCGTCGAGCTGGCGGCCGCAGGAGGCGAATCGCTCGGTCATGCCGGCCAGCGTCGTCCGCGCGGCGTCCGCCGCCTCCTGCGCTTCACCGATCGATTCGTCGTAGCCGGCGAAGCGGGCCTGCCTCTCCTCGATCTGGGTTCTCGCCCGCTTCACGTTGCTCCGCAGGTCCTCGCACAGGGAGACGAGTCGCACGCGTTCGCGGGTCGCCGACTCGAGCTCCGCATTGAGACGGCCGAGCTCCTCCCGAGACTCCGTCGAGGCCTGCGCGATCGTGTCGTGCTGCGACCGCAACCCCTCGAGTTCCTCGGCGAACCCTTCGGCGTGACGTCTGGCATCCGCCTCGTCCTCGATGGCGGCGACCTTCCGAGCTTCGAGCAGTCGTCGATCCTCCCGGCATCGCAGCAGGCGATGCTCGACCTCTCGACGTTCCACGAGAAGCTCCGTCTGTTCTCGCTCGATTCGGTCGATCATCTGATCGAGACGTTCGACGCGATATCGCTGATCGATCTCTTCGGTACGGACCGCCTCGATCCGCTGCGCGAGATCTCCGCGACGTTCGCCGGTCGACGCGTGTTCGGCGTCGAGCGCCGCCGCTTCGCTCTCGAGCACCAGTCGCTCGCCTTCGAGCATGCGTCCGGCATGGTCGAGTTCCCCCAGCTCGGCCTTCCGAGCGAGGAGGCCCTGACCGTCCTCGCGGCCGGCGGCGGCCCGGAGCACCACCCGGCCGTCCATTTCGACGACGTGCCCGTCGCGGGTGACGATCCGACGGGCGACGCCTCGAGCGACGAGTTGCCGTGCTTGCCCGAGGTTCTCCACGACGATGGCATTGCCGACCAGGGAATCCAGAAGCGGCTCGAGCGCCTTGGGTGCCTGGATGAAGTCGACGATCGGGCGGAGAGAAGTGGTTCGGACGACCTCACCCGGAATCCCCGCGTCCCCACTTGAGGTCTCGACGGGTGCGACCCTGCTCATCGGGACGAGGTCGACTCGGCGTTCGATTCCGGGGAGGGCGTCGCAGATGAGGTCCGCGGTCCGGCTGGTATCGACGAGGACGGCCTGGAGGTGGATGCCCAGCGCCGCTTCGACCGCGTCGGCATCTGCACGCTCGACCATCAGAAGCTCGGCCAGGGTCCCCTGGACACCCGGTAGTCGATGCTTCAGCTCGAGGACGGACCTGATCGCGTCGCCGAAGCCTTCGCCTCGCGAGGCCATCTCCTCCAGGAGGTGACGGCGGCTCTGGACCCGCGTCCGTTCGTCCCGATTGCTGGTCATTCGATCCGCAAGATCGGTACGCCGATCGCCGAGCTCGCTGATCCGCCGCTCTTCCTGAACAAGGTCCCGCTCGATCTCGTTCGCCTCGTCGCCGAGCCGGGCGAT
>PKCT01000022.1 GCA_002862325.1 Phycisphaerae bacterium | reverse complement strand
CGCGCACGCCGCGACCGCGACGAATCTCGAGACTGGCGCGGACATCGATGGTGTCGTCCGGAGGATCCTGCACGCCGTAGAGCGAACCTCGCGTGGCGCGGGCGGTGGCCACGATCTCCCAGGACTCCGCCCGGAGCACCTCGAGGGTCTCTCCGACGAGTCGTGGCAGTTCGATGGCCTGCCCTCGCTCGTCGTCGGGGAGGTCGAACCGCACGACGCGCACGGTGGCCTCGAACGGCGCTGAACTGAGGAGGCTCTCGCCCCAGGTCGCCAGATCCCGGGTCGATTCCGGACTGTCGCTGAGCCGTACTCTGAGCGTCGCGTCGAGTTCGACGTCCGGGGCCAAGACGTCCTCGGCAACCGTGGAAAAACTCCCCCCATCGCCGCGAACCTCGAGTACGTCGCCATCCATCTTGATGGTGCCGTGCTGAAGATTAATACGGGGAAGATGTTCGAGCGGGCCGATGATTCGACCACCCTCGTAGCTGACCCACGCGTTGTCGAGGTCGGCCAGTCGGGGCGGGATCAGGGAGAGGTCGTCGATCGAAAGCTCCGCTTGCGGCGTCTTTCCCGGTGTCCATTCGATCATCGCGGTTCGCACCGACCCGGAGATCTGCATTGCTTCGACGATCGATCGGGCGGCGGAGGGGAGTGCGAGGTTGGTGCCTCGCTCCAGATCGACGTCGTCGATGCGGAGTTCGAGACGGCCGGTCGACGCGTTCCAGGTCCCCTTCGCGAGATCGATCTCGTCGATGTCGTCGTCGATCGACGCGAGAAAGAAGGCGTGGATGGATGGATCGTCCGGGACCGGATCGATGGTCGCCTGAAAGCGGGAGAGTCTGTTGCGTTGGAAGTCGTCGCCGTCGGCGGTTCCGGTCTCGATCTCGAGGTCGCGAATCTGGATGGAGCCGAAGGGAAGGGACGCGACACGGTCTTCCGAGGAGTCGTCCGCGTCGGATTCCTTCGGTTTGAGCGACATGAGGTTGATCTCGGTCGGATCGTCGTACCGCTCGGCGATCCGAAGCCGGACGGTGTCGGCGACGAGCGAGCTGAGCGACGGTCCGCTGCCGAAGATCGCAAATGGATCGAGGGTCGCCTCGATGTCCGAGATCTTCAGGACGTTGGCGCTCGGTCCGCTCCAGCCGGGCGCGTCGATCTCGATGGCGTCGATCCGAACCTTCGCGAGCCCCTCGAACGAGACGCCCTGAAGGATCACCTCGCCTCCGGTGAGTCGGGTCAACTCCGAGCCGAGGACCGACTCGAGCACGAGATTGCGGGCGAGGAAGAAGAGAGCGATCGTCCCGACGACGCCGACGCCGATCCATCCGAAGATCCTCGCAACCCGTCGAGGTCGTCGAGGCCTCTTCGGGGCGTCCGCAGTTCCGGCGTGGTCGTCCGGAGGCGATGCTGTGCTGGTGGGATCCGTCATCGGTGGAGCCGTCGCTCGTGCCCGAGGGGGCGCGTCGACCGAATCGTGAGTTTACCGCTCACTCCCCTCGGGAGATCGCCCGAAGGCCCGCTTCCGGCCCACTTGTCGGAACCTACACTAGGGGGATGTCGGTCGAAGTCGATCCCACCGCGACGCCTGCGAATCTCTCGGACCTCGTGCGGGCGCTGTTTCTCCTCCTGGGGGTCGTCGTATTCGGTCTCGTGGTGGCCACCGTGCTGCTCCTGCTCCGACGATGGGCCGGGAACCGGCCGACCCGTGGACGACGGCCGACCGACCGCGTCGACCCCTGGGTCGAGTCGGGAAGGCGTATGGCGGAGTCCACGGAGGGCGATGCATCGTGAGTGGTCCACGCCGAATTCTGGTCGTCGGAGGCCATTCTCGAATCGGAAGGTCAGTGGTCAGAGATTTCCTCGGCCGTGGCTGGTTCGTGGAGACCACGACAAGACGAGTGGAGGACCACGACGCGTGGCGACGCGACATCGCGACCGATTCGGAAGCACGCCGGCTCCGTCTGGGGTCCCTGAACTTTTCCGATTCGGGGTCGATCCGAGGTTTTCTCGCGGATCGTGAAGAGGAGCCGCTCGATGCGATCGTCGTCGCGGCCTCGCCATTCGATGAGGTCCCCTTGGAAGAGGCGACCATGGAGGCGTACGCGGCGCAAACGGCGGCCCAGGTCGGGGGGCCGGCGACGCTGGTCGCCGGACTGTCGAAGGCGTTGAGATCCTCGACGTTGGAGGGAGGGGCCACGGTGGTCCTCTTCGGCGACGTTCATGCGCTTCTCCGACCGCGGCCCAACGCGACCCCGTACCTCGCGGCGAAGGCTGCGGTCGAAGGACTCGTGGGACTCCTCGCGAGGGAGCTCGCGCCGGTCCGGGTATTCGGCATGTCGCCGGGACTCGTCGGCGAGGTGCACGCGTGGAGCGACGAGGAGATCGAGCGCTACGTCGAGCGACTGCCACTCGCACGGGCGGGGACCTGCGAGGATGCGGCGGCTTCGGTCGCGGCCGCCGTCCTCGAGCTGCGATACTCGACTGGATTGGTGATCCCCATCGACGGTGGTCGTCACCTCGTCTAGCAACGCGTATGGATCGGTCCGGGATCGGTCCGGGATCGGTCCGGGTCAGGGCGCGGTGTCCACCGCCCGGTTCGACACGGCCCGATCGAGCTGCGCTCGCGCATCCCGAATCCTTGCGTCGTCGGGATTCACGTTCTCGACGACCCTGATCCACGCCTCCGCGTCGTCGATGCGGCCGGCAACCCCGAAGTAGGTCGCCGCTTCGAGCGCGGCGCCCAGATCGTTCGGGTACGTCCGCGCACGGTTCGCCCAGATGTCCCCGGCTCGCGCTGGATCGCCGTAGGCCTGCCAGGCACGGGCCAGTTCCTCGCAGACCGCTCGTTCGGTCCTGATCTCCTCCGTGAGCGCCGACAGCATCTCGATCGCGACGTCCGGCCGCCCCGCACGTCGCTCGATCGCCGCCTGTCTCAGTCGTATCGCCCAAGCGTCGGGATCGAGTCGGACCGCCCGGGCGACGAGCGTGCGCGCCTCCTCGGGAGCGTTCGGATCGAATCTGGCCTCCGCCAGCGCGGCGAGAATGAAGGGCTCGGGTTCGCTGGAGTTCGAGAGCTCCTCGAGGATGCGGGTCGCTTCGGCGGTCTCGTCGACCCGCAGCAGGGCGAGGGCGAGGTAGAGCGCCGTCACCCGATCCACACCGGCGGTCTCGCGATAGGTGCCGATGGCCTCGGCATCGAGTCCTGCGTTCTCCAGCGCGAGGCCTCGGGTTCGGTTCCAGACCACCAGATCGGCCTGGCCCAGCGTGTCGGGACGGACCTCGGGTGCCAGGATCTCGCCGGCTTCTCGGGCGAGTGGTGCGGCCGCGCCTGGTCCTTCGGCGGCCTGGACCCGCCCGGCGCGGGCGACGAGGGTCCGGGCGAGGGCCAATCGGACATGTGGATCGCGCGGGAGTCTTCGAAGGAGCACGCGGGCGATCGCTTCACCGGACTCGGGTTGGCCAGCGGTCAGCCATCGGTCGATCGCCTCGAGCGACGTGTCGCGATCGGCGGCGGAGACCTCGCTCCGGCCCGCGGTCGCGGGGGGGGCTGGACGTTCGCAACCGACCAGGAGGACCGGCGAGAACATCAGGACGGCCAGAAGGACCGTCTCCGGTCGACCTCTTCGGATCGGATTCGAATCCCCGCTGGCGTAGACTGTTCGGATCATGTCGCCCACCACTTCCAATCGTGACGCTGCGTCCCCCGACGCGCTCCCCAAATCCTACTCGCCCCGGGAGGCGGAGTCGGATGCTCTGGCCGCCTGGTCGGTCCATGGCGACTTTCACGGGGTTCCGGAAGAGGGGGCGAGGCACTACGGCGTCCTGATCCCACCACCCAACGTCACGGCGGCCCTTCATCTGGGGCACGCCTTCAACAACACGTTGCAGGATGTCCTGGTGCGACAGCACCGGATGCGCGGCTTCGAGACCCTCTGGATGCCCGGGACCGACCATGCGGGCATTGCGACGCAGACGGTGGTCGAGAAGCGTCTGCTTCGCCAGGGCAAGCGGAGGACGGACTTCACCCGCGAGGGCTTCGTCGAACAGGTCCAAGCGTGGAAGGACGAGTACGAGGCGACCATTCTCGACCAGCTCCGGGTGATGGGGGCGTCGTGCGACTTCGAACGCACGCGATTCACCATGGATCCCGTCTGCGCCGAAGCGGTGCGGGAGGCGTTCTTCCAGCTCTTTCGCGATGGCCTGATCTACCGCGGTAAGCGATTGGTCAACTGGGACCCCGCGACGCAGACGGCGCTGGCGGACGACGAGGTCGAGATGAAGACCGTGGCCGGCCACATGTGGTACCTCAAGTATCCGCTGGAGGACGGTGACGGCGACGTGGTGGTGGCGACCACGCGTCCGGAGACGATGCTCGGCGACACCGCGGTCGCGATCAACCCGCGCGACCCGCGGGCGGCGACGTTGCGAGGCAGGTCGGTGAGGCTTCCCATCACGGGTCGCGTGATTCCCATCGTCGAGGACGACTACGTGGTCCTTCCCGCCGAGACGGCGAAGGATCTCGGTCTGGGAGAGGACGCGATCAACGATCCGAAGGCGGCGCTCGCTACCGGATTCCTCAAGGTGACGCCCGCGCACGATCCGAACGACTGGGAGATCGGCCTTCGGCACGACCTGGAGGCGATCAACGTCATGGCACCGGACGGGAGCATCTCCGACCGACATGGCTGGGAGGACGTCTCCAACGAGGCGCGGTCGTTCGTCGGTCTCGATCGCGAGGAGGCACGACGTGCGATCGTCCAGTGGTTCGAAGACCACGATGCGCTGGTGGAGGTCCGGCCGAACGAACACGCGGTCGGCCACAGCTATCGCAGCCACGTTCCGATCGAACCGTATCTCAGCGACCAGTGGTACGTCCGGGTCACCGACGATCGACTCGCGGGAACCGCGCTGCGAGCGTTGGACGACGAACAGCGAAGCACCGCCGCTCCCGAGGGACCCGCCCTCGAGGGCGACGGCGATCTGCGCTTCCACCCCGACCGGTACGCCAAGACGTTCAGGATCTGGCACGAGAACATTCGAGACTGGTGCATTTCCCGTCAGCTCTGGTGGGGGCATCGGATCCCGGTCTGGAGCCGGGTGGTCGATGCGATCGAAGGGGTCGAGGTCCTGGACGCCGAGATGGTGGAGGTGCAGAGCGCCTGGACGGCGCAAGGGGCTGCACATCGCGCTCGCAGACTCTCCGACGGCACCATCGAGGAGTCGGTCTGTCTCCCTCGAACGTCGCTCATCTCCTCGGGCGAGGCGTCCATGGTGGACGGGCTTGAGGCAGCGGGCTTCGTGCAGGATCCCGATGTCCTGGACACCTGGTTCTCGAGCGCCCTCTGGCCGCTTTCGACCATGGGGTGGCCCGATCCCGAGGCGTTCGCCCCGGAGATTCCGGAAGGCTCCCGACTTCTCGAGGCGTTCAATCCGGGTGCCGTGCTGAGCACCGCCCGTGAGATCATCACCCTGTGGGTGAGCCGGATGGTGATGTTCAACCGATACTTCGTCGGGCGGCTCCCATTTCGTGACGTCTTCATCCACGCCATGATCCAGGACGGCCATGGTCAGAAGATGTCCAAGAGCCTCGGCAACGGGGTCGATCCTCGCGACATCATCGAGAGTCACGGAGCGGACGCGATGCGCTTCACGCTCGCGCAGATGGCGACCGGGAGCCAGGACGTCCGCATGCCGGTCGACCTGGTCTGTCCGCACACCGGAGACACCTTCGCGCCCGCCTTCGTCCAGAACGCCGCAGGCTACACCGTCGCGGCGCCGATCCAGAAGTCGCCCGGTCGGGCCGGGGCGGAGATGGTCAGCGCCTACGGCGTCGCGGTCGGAGAGGTCGAGCCGGACGACGAGCGTCCGCTTGCTCGCAACACGTCCAGTCGATTCGACCTGGGTCGGAACTTCTGCAACAAGCTCTGGAACGCCACGCGATTCGCGCTCGGCAATCTGCAGGAACCCGCCGCCGACACCGCTGGTGTTCCGACGCTCGCGGATCGCTGGATCGTCTCGAGGGTCCGCCGCACCCTGCTCGAGGTCGAGGATGCGGTCGGGAAGTATCAGTTCAACCGATACGCCGACGCCATGTACGACCTCGTCTGGAGGGACTTCTGCGACTGGTATCTCGAGGCGGTCAAGCCGACCGTGCGCACGCGACGCGACCAGCAGCAGCGGCTCCATGCGGTGCTCGACGCCATCACGCGTCTCCTGCATCCGATCTGTCCGTTCGTCACGGAGACGATCTGGCCCCACCTGCGAAGCGTCGATCGCATCCATCCGGGCGGTGCTTGCGCCCTGGCCGGCGTCGCGCTGCCGAGGGCGGATCGGTGCGTGATCGCGGCGTGGCCCGCCATCGACGAGGCCCTGGTCGATACAGAGGCCGAAGCGAACTTCGCGCGGATCCAGCAGTTGGTCTCGGCGATCAGGAATCTCCGGGGGGAACGCCAGGTCCCACCCAAGCGTCGCATCGCGCTCCACGCACCACCGGAGATTCTCGATCTGGTCGCGATGGGGGCGGGCTCGGTCGAGACCCTCGCCGGTCTGGAGACCGTCGACTCGCTCGAAGAGGCGCCTACGCACGCGATCTCGCTCCCATTCGAAGGTGGCCAGGTGGCGCTGTCGAACCTGGTCGATGCGGTCGACGTCGACCAGGAACGAGCGAGGCTCGAAAAGACGATCGAGGCGAAGCGGAAGCAGATCGGTGGGTTCGAGGGGCGACTCGGGAACGAGGGGTATGTGAAGAATGCCAAGCCGGAACTCGTTGAAGAGACTCGCCGGATGCTGGACGCGGCGCGAGCCGACCTCGAAGCGGCGGAAGCCGCGTTGGCGGCCCTCTGAGCAGCTCTTGCGGGGTGGCCGCTACCATGTGGACGTGACTGGCCCCTCCGTCATCCCGAACCGCTCCGCCCGAGTCCGCTCGGGTGGATGCGTCCTGCTTCTGACGGCCTTCGTCGCGTCGTTGGTGTCGGCGGGGTGTCAGGAACCCAGGTCGGTCCGGCCGGCGGCACGAGGTGGACTCGAGGTCGACGAGGCGAGGTCGGAGGTCGGGACCGGGGGAACGACCGAGGAACCGTGGTCCTTCGGCGGCTACGAGGGGGAGCTCATCACGACGCCCACCCACCTCATTCATCACACGCTGCCGGAAAGCCGACTTCGCCGGGCTCTTCCCGAGTTCACCGAGCGGACGCTCGACCACTACCGATCGATGGTCACCGTGCCGGCGGGGGAGGAGGCGCTTCCGCTGCCGGGCGAGCGTCTCTCGACCTACGTCTTCGACACGCGACCGGAGTGGGCGGCGTGGACCAGCTGGCGACTGGGGCGAAGCGCGAATCTCTATCTGGCGATCGAACGCGGTGGCTACACCATCGATGCGGAAAGCGTCCTCTGGGACATCGGCCGGTACGACACCCTCTGCATGCTCGCCCATGAAGGATGGCATCAGTACACGCAATCGGTCTTCCGCCATCCGCTCCCCGCCTTCCTCGAGGAGGGACTCGCGACCTACGCCGAGGGGCATCGCTCGGCGCGATCGGATCAGCCCACGAAATTCATCCCCTGGCGGAACTTCGAGCGGTTCGGGCAGCTTCGCAGTTCGAACTATCGAGACCGGCTGATCGATCTCGACGAGCTCGTCACCAAGGCGCCCCAGGCCTTCGTCTCCCGAGGCGAGCGCTCGCTGCTCACCTACTACGCGCAGGTCTGGGCCCTGATCCACTACCTGGTGGAGGGCCAGGACGGGCGGTACCGGGACGGGCTGGTGCGGTTGTTGCAGAACGCGGCCGAAGGGCGAATCGCCTCGAGCCTCTACGATGCGGATCGATCCGCAGGACGACGAGGACGCATGTTGGGCCCCAACGCGGGGCGGGCGATCATCGCCACGTATTTCGACGAGGACTACGCCCGTTTCAAGTCCGGCTACGAGGCCTTCGTCCAGCAGATCGTGGCTCGCGGCAACGGGACCAAGATCTGGCAGGGACGTTCTCCGGTCGAATGAGCTGAAGAATCCGGCGTTTTTTGAGGTCGTCCTTGCATCCAGAGCTCGAACTCCGAGAATTGTTCGCTGGAGGATTCCCGCATGAGACCGACCCCGTTCATCGCCGTGTTCGCCTGCACCCTGACCGCCACGACCCTGACCGCCACGATCCTGGCCGACGCCACCTACGAGGAGGCCTCGCTGGGTGACCTCTCCAACAGCGCTACGGCGCCGACCGAGATCGCCCTCGACGGCGAGACGCTCACCGTCAGTGGCTCGGTGCAGTCGGGTTCGGCCGGCGACACCCGGGACTACTTCACCTTCACCGTCCCGGCCGGCCAGAATCTGGTCGCGATGAACCTCGTCTCCTATGCCGACGGAACCACGGGACAGACCGGCAACAGGGGCTACGTGATGATCGATGATGGTTCGACCTCGGTCGTGCCGTCTTTCAGCACCACCCAGCAGTTCCTCGGCGGGTCCCATCTTCTTCGAAGCCTCTTCGTCGACGAATCCGTCAACATGCTGACGAGGATGTCGGCCGGTACGGCGGGTGGCACCGGATTCACGCTTCCCCTCGGTCCCGGCGACTACACGATCAACGTCCAGCAGACCGGTGGACAGAACAACGCCTACACCGTCCGCCTCGTCTTCGAGAGCGACGCCCCCTCCTGTCCGACCGACTTCACCAACGACGGTGTCACCGACGGCGGCGACCTTGGTGCACTGCTCGGAGCGTGGGGGGACGAACCCTGCGAATTCGACCTCAGCGGCGATGGTCGCTGCGACGGCGCCGACCTCGGCGTCTTCCTCAGCGCCTGGGGATCATGCTGAGACCGGAATCGAGCCCTTCGGTCAATCCACGCGGAGGTGGCGTTTCAGGAACGCCACCTCCGCGTTCTTGACATCGTTGGTCCGCCGTCCGAAACCAAGGTGCTCATGGGGCGCGCCCGTCTCCTCCAAGGCCATCACCTCGATCGACTCGGGATTCCGGCCGATGCGTCGGATCTCCTCCAGAAACGCCATCTGGCCCTCGAAGTCGACCCACTCGTCTCCGCGGCTGTGGACGGCGAGGGTCGGGATCTCCCGCCACGAGCCCAGATGTCGGATCGGGTCGAGCCGGTCCGCCGCGGTGGAATGTGGGAACTGGCGGCCCTTCTGCACCGACCAGTTGCCACTCGTCGCTTCGAGGATCGCGGCGTTGAACACGTGGGGACGGCAGAGGCGGGCGAGCGCCACCATGCCGCCCATCGACATCCCCCCGATCGCCATCCGCTGCAGATCGAAGTGCCGGCGGCCGAGATCGCGCACCACGTCGTCGATCTCGTCGACGGCCTGCTCGATGTGGTCGAGGACGAGGGCGAGATCATGCCCGTCTTCGTCCTCGACGCGTCGTTCACCGTGACCCGGCAGGTCGATCGCACAGCTCCCGATCCCCGCGCGGGCGAGCCGCAGATACCGCCCGGGATCGAGTTCCTTCGTCGCGGTTCGTCCGTGCATCCAGACCAGGAAGGGGATCCGTCCCGTCGGCGGTTCGATCGTTGGCCTCACCACCAGGCAGGGGACGTCGGGGCCGAGCCGTACGTGCTCGGAGATCAGCCGGAGACTTTCGGGAAGTTGCTCGTCGAGGCGGGGCATCGGCTACAGGGTAGTCCAGTGGTCGACCGTCGACCGGAGCGGATAGGCTGCCGACGATGCTCAAGATCCTCGCAGGTCAGTACCGATCCCGGATCCTCGAAAGTCCGCCAGATTCGGCGACCACGCGCCCCATCGTCGCGCGGGTCAAGGAGTCCGTCTTCAACCATCTCCGTGGTTGGTTCGACGATGCCGTGGTGCTCGATCTCTTCGCCGGCGTGGGCACGATCGGGTTGGAGGCGGTGAGTCGCGGTGCCCGCGAGGTTGTGATGGTCGAACGCGATCGGAAGATCGCGGCCATGCTCCGATTCAACGTCGAGGAGCTCGGTTGCGGTGATCGGGCGATCGTGGTCGAAGCGGACGCGACGGGCCCCGCCGCCCTGGCGCAGGCGCCTCGCGACTGCGATCTAGTGTTCCTCGATCCGCCGTACCCCCTCTGGCGGGATTCCGAGACGCGTCGCCGAATCGTCGACCTGGTGAATCGATGTCCCGCCGTCATGAAGCCGAAGTCCTTCCTCGTGCTTCGGACGCCCGACCAGGAGGGGCTCGAAGACGTGACCGGATTCGATGGTCCCGAGACGCATCAGTACGGGGAGGAGATGTTCGTGCACCTCTACATGCCCCGGACCGGTGGTGATTCCGACTCCGAGTAGCATGCTCGGATGCACATCAGCGTCATCATCACGGCCGCCGGCTCGAGTCGGCGATTCGGGGAGGCGGACAAGCTCGCGGCCGACTTCGGGGGCCGTCCGCTCCTGCTTCGATCCATCGAGCCGTTCACCAAGCGCGACGAGGTCCACGCGATCATCGTCGCCGGTCCACCGGACGATCTGGACTCCTTTCGCGATCGCTACGGCGCGCAGCTCGGATTCCTCGGCGGCACGATCGTCGAGGGCGGGCGGTTGGAACGTTGGGAGACGGTCAGGAATGCGCTCGGCGCGGTCCCGCCCGAGACGACCCACGTCGCGATCCACGATGGTGCCAGGCCGTTGGTCGACGAGACCCTGATCGATCGCGTGATCGAGGCGGGAAGGACCAACGTGGCGGTTATCCCCGGGCTTCCCGTTCGCGACACGCTGAAGCGGTGCGGTGAGGAGATCTTCGAGGCGGCGGTTCGTGACGCGACCGTGGACGCGATCCTCGGCCTGGGCGACGAGGCTGCGGACGCACTGCTCGAGGAAGACACCGCGCCCTCCCCGGGGCATCAGGTGCCGGCACGACGGGTGGGCGAGACGGTGCCGCGCGAGAGGCTCTTCCGAGTTCAGACGCCTCAACTCTTCGACGTCGACCTTCTCAGGCGGGCCTACGCCCAGGAGGACCTCACCGGCGCGACCGACGATGCGATGCTGGTCGAGCGACTCGGCGAGCCGGTCGTCATGGTCGAGGGGGACGAGCGGAACCTCAAGGTGACGACACCGGGGGATCTGGAGATCGCCAAGGCATTGGCGGGGCTTCGTGGTGAGGCGGGGAAGCCTGCGCACAAGCGGTTCTGAGGACCGTCCTGCGGCGATCGAAGCCGCGGTGACGGGCGGGCGCATCGGTACGGCCACGCCGTTGCGGTGTGGCCCATCTTGGCGTAGGATCCCGGGCTCGAATTGAGAATGAGTCTCATCTTCCAAAGGAATTTTCGCATGACCCTGCGCTGTCTTTTCATCGTGATCGCGGCATGTCTCGGACCCGCTGTGCCGGCGCTGTCCGAGGAAGTCGTCAACGTCTACTCCGCTCGCCACTACGACACCGACGACGAACTGATTCGGCGATTCACCCAGGAGACGGGCATCAAGGTCAATCTCATCGAGGGGAAGTCGGACACCCTTCTGGCACGAATCAAGCAGGAGGGTGATCTCAGCCCCGCCGACGTCTTCATCACGGTCGATGCGGGCCGCCTTCGCATGGCCGAAGACCAGGGGATCTTCCAGCCGACCCGGTCCGAGATCCTGGAGGCGCGACTGCCCGAGTCGGTCCGGCATCCCGAAGGTCTGTGGTTCGGTCTCACCAAGCGGGCCCGGGTGATCGTCGTGGCGAAGGATCGGGTGCCCGAGGAACTCGAGTTGGACTACGAGGATCTCACCGATCCGACGTGGAAGGGGCGGGTACTCATCCGGAGCTCCTCGAACATCTACAACCAGTCCCTGGTGGCCTCGCTGCTCGAGGCCTCCGGCGAGAGCGGAGCCGAGGAGTGGTGCAAGGGCATGGTGGCGAACATGGCGCGGCCGCCTCAGGGCGGGGACACCGACCAGATCCGCGCGGTCGCGGCTGGCGAGGGCGACGTCGCGGTGGTCAACCACTACTACCTCGCCCGGCTGATCGGGAGCGACAAGCCCGCCGATCGGGACGTGGCTTCGAAGGTGCGCGTCGTCTTTCCCAACCAGGATGGTCGCGGCACGCATGTGAACATTTGCGGTGGCGGCGTGCTCAAGACCGCGCCGAACCAGGAGAACGCGGTGCGTTTTCTGGAGTTCCTCGCGAGCGATGCCGCACAGCGCCGGTTCGCCGAGGGCAATTACGAGTATCCCTCCGTGGTCGAGATTCCCGCGAGCCCGGTGCTCGAGGCGTTCGGTTCCTACAAGGCCGATCCGTTGAACGCCTCGAAGCTCGGCGCCAACAACCGGCGTGCGGTGCTGGTCATGGATCGGGCTGGGTGGCGTTGACGCGGTCGGTGACCACGTCATGAAGATCGGAGAAGCACGAGTCGGATCGGCATGGACGATCGGCGCGATCCTGGCGTCGCTCGTGGTGGTGGTGCCGACGATCGTCATCTTCTCCAGCCTCCTTCGATCCTCGGACGGCGTCTGGACGCATCTCGTGGAGACCCGACTTCCGGTCTACGCAAGCAACACAGCGCTGCTGGCGCTCGGCGTCTCCGCGCTCGCCGGCGTCGTCGGCGTCGTCACCGCCTGGATCCTGGCGACCTATCGCTTTCCCGGCTCCCGCTTCCTGGGTTGGGCCCAGTTGCTTCCACTGTCCGTCCCCGCCTACCTCTCGGCGTACACCCTCGCGGATCTTCTGCAGTTCAGCGGACCGGTCCAGACCTGGATCCGCGGATGTTTCGACCTGACGGCCGGGGAATACTGGTTTCCCCAGATCCGATCGATCGGGGGGGCGATCGTCGTGCTCTCCTTCGCGCTCTACCCCTACGTGTACTTCGCGGCCCGGGTCGCGTTCCTCGAACAATCGCGGGCGGTCCTCGAGGCGGGGCGGATGCTGGGCCGCGGGCCGTTGGCCACCTTCCTCCTCGTCGGACTTCCGCTGGCCCGTCCTGCGATCGTGGGCGGCCTGATGCTGGTCCTGATGGAGACGGTCGCCGACTTCGGGGCGGTCGATCACCTGGCGGTCGATACCTTCGCCACTGGTATCTATCGCACGCGATTCGCCTTGGAATCGCCGGTCGGCGCTTCGCAGCTCTCGGCGGTCCTGTTGTCGGCCCTGTTCCTCCTGCTCGGCCTCGAGTGGTTGCTGCGACGAGGGCGCCGCTACCACCGCACCGGGAGCCGTTGCTATCGAGAGACCGGCATCGCGATGGGGCGGTTTCGGTCCACCCTGGCCGTGATCCTCTGCTCGTTCCCGGTGCTGGTCGGATTCGCGCTGCCCGCCGGGCGTCTCGCGCAACTGGCGATCGAGCAGGGCGATCGACGCGACCGCGGGATGCTCGCCTCCCTGGCCATCGAGACCGCCGGACTCGGCGGGATGGCGGCGGTGGTCGCGGTGGTGTTGGCGCTGGTCATCGGATACGCGATGCGGCTGCGCAAGGGGCCCGTGACGTCCATCCCCGCGGGGATCGCCCGGGCGGGCTACGCGATTCCGGGCCCGGTCATCGCCATCGGTCTGCTGATCCCGCTGGTCTGGCTGGATCACACGATCAACGACGCCTGGCGGGGCGTGTTCGGCGACGGGTGGAGACCGGGACTGGTCCTTACCGGATCGGTGCTGGCGATGCTGATCGGCTATCAGACCCGTTTCCTGGCGGTGAGTCTCTCGCTCGTCCAGGCGGGGTGGTCGCGGGTGCATCGGAACCTCGATGATGCCGCCCGCTCGCTGGGGTCCGGAACCGGTCGGATTCTGTTCCAGGTCCACCTGCCTCTGCTGAAACGGAGCCTGATCGCTGCTGGTCTTCTGGTGTTCGTGGACGTGGCGAAGGAACTTCCGATGACCTTGATGCTTCGTCCGTTCAACTTCGATACCCTCGCGGTGCGGGTCTACGAGCTCGCCTCGGACGAGCGGCTGGGAGAAGCCTCGACCGCGGCTCTGCTCATCGTGCTGGTCGGGATCGTTCCGGTGATCCTGCTGGCGGGACAGGTGCGGGACCGCCGCGAGTCCGGAGCGGAGGATCGGAGTCGATGACGGAGCTGCCGCTGTTCGAACCGACCTCGTTGATCGAGATCGAAGACCTCGACTTCCGATACGGACGAGGGCCCGCGGTCATCGAAGGGTGCCGCCTCGCCGTCGCGGCCGGCGAGGTGCACTGTATTCTCGGTTGCTCGGGAGGGGGGAAGACGACCCTTCTCCGGCTGGTGGCGGGTCTGGAACGGGCGGACGGCGGAACGATCAGCATCGACGGCGAGATCGTCGAGGGGCCCGGCGTGCATCGGCCGCCCGAACAGCGACGGGTGGGCATGGTCTTTCAGGACTTCGCACTCTTCCCGAATCGGTCCGTCCGAGGAAACGTCATGTTCGGCATGCGCGGGATTCCTCGACGTCGGCGGGCCGCGTTGGCCGACGAACATCTTGCGCGGGTCGGCATGGCGCACCAGGCGGACCGCATGCCCCACACCCTGAGCGGAGGTCAGCAGCAGCGGGTGGCGATCGCTCGGGCGCTTGCCCGTCGACCACGTGTGATGCTCCTGGACGAGCCTTTCAGCAGTCTGGACGTCGAGACGCGGGCCGAGGTGCGCACCGAGACCATCGAACTTCTCCGGCACGCTCAGGTCGCGACGATCATGGTGACCCACGATCCCGAGGAGGCGGCATCGATCGGGGATCGGTCGACCCTCTTGGATGCATGTTGTCGAGGAGGGGGTGCAGGGGTGGGAGATCGGACCGCCGGTCCAAGGACCTGAAGCGTCCGGTCGACCGGTCCACCAGCGAGTACAGGAGGGGGATGCCGTAGGTCGGTCAGTCGACCCGGCGACCCTCGACGGTGAGGGACGCCCGCTTGCCCCGTCCGGCATTCTTCTTCGCATCGCTGCTCGTCGGACATCCACCGCAGGCGGTGGAACCCTTGCGGCCGGAGAACAGCGGACGCAGGAGGAACACGAGGCCACCGAGGGCGAAGATCGAGACGATCCAGAATTGCCAGTCGGTCCAGGGCATGATTGGAGCGTACTCTCAGCAGGGCGTCGGAGATCGGTCAGGCGAAGGCCACGACGGATGCGTGGACGATGACGGCGGCGACGTAGGCGAGCCCGCTCATCCATGCGAACTGGAGTGCCGGCCACTTCCAGCTGCCGGTCTCCCGGCGGGTCACGGCGAGGGTGGGCAGGCACTGCATCGCGAGCACGAAGAAGACGAGCATCGACGCCGCGGTCGCGGTGTTGAAGAGCGGGGTTCCGTCGTCGCGCTGCGCGTTCTCGACCAGCGCGAGGACCTCATGGTCCTCTTCGGCGATGTCGGCCCCGCCGCCCTGGAGCACCGCGACCGTCGATACGAACACTTCGCGGGCCAGGAAGCTCGTGAGGATCGCGACGGTGAGGGTCCGGTCGGCACCGAGCGGTGCGAACACGGGCTCGAAGGTCGATCCGATGCGACCGGCGAACGACTCCGCCTGCTGTGCCTTCAGCGCGAGCGCATCCGCCTCCGCGACGAGCGTCTCGGCGGTGCCGGCGTCCGTCGCCTCGACCGCGGCGGCGCGTTCCTGGAGCGCGACCGCCTCGGGCGGAATCTCCGCCTTGGGGTAGGCGCTCAGCCACCACATCACGATGCAGATCGCGACGATGATCGTCCCTGCGTTTCGAAGGAAGACCATGCCCCGGTCGATCGAGAGCAGGAAGGCGGCTCGCAGGCTCGGCCATCGATACTCGGGCAGTTCGAGGACCATCGGACGACTCTTTCCGGGGAGGATCGTCCGGCGGGCGATGAACGCGGAGACGAGCGCCGCCCCCGCCCCGAGCAGATAGCACCCTGCGAACGCGATGCCGGCCAGCCACGGGCGGCCGCTGAACAACAGGCCGATCAACAGGACGTAGACCGGGAGTCGAGCGGTGCAGCTCATGAACGGCGCCACGAGGATGGTCGCGAGTCGATCGTCCCGGTCTGGAACCAGGCGCGCCGACATGATGCCCGGCAGCGCGCAGGCGTGGCTCGAGAGGAGCGGGACGAACGCCTGGCCGGGGAGGCCGAACCGACACATCAGTCGATCCATGACGAACGCGGCCCGTGCGAGGTACCCGGTGTCCTCGAGCAGCGCGAGCAGGAAGAACAGGATCAGGATCTGCGGCAGGAAGATCACGGTGCCGGCGATGCCGCCGATGATCCCGTCCACGGTCAGGTCGCGGATCGCGCCGGCCGGAATGACGTCGGCGGCGAGACCGCCCAGCGTCCCGAAGAGCCCGTCGACCAGATCCATGGGCACGCCCGCGAGCGAGAAGATCGTCCAGAACAGGCCCGACATGATCGCCACGAAGACGACGACGCCGAGAATCGGATGGGTGAACGCCTTGTCCAGGCGGTCGGCCACGCTGTCGCGGGCCGATCCGACGGCGTGATCGCCGCCCAGGCCGTCGGCGATCACGCCGTCGATCCACGCTCGTCGTTCCGAGGCGGAGGCGTCCGGCGCGGGCAGCGGGATCCGGCCCGGCGTCGCGGACGAGATCGCGGTAAGCAGCCGATCGATGCCTCGACCGGTCCGGCCGCTGACCGCGACGACCGGGACGCCGAGACGTTCGGAGAGCCGTTCTTCGTCGAAGGAAAGTCCTCGCCGCGCCGCGAGATCCGCGAGATTGAGCGCGACGACGGTGGGAAGGCGTCTGCGAATGGCGCTCGCCGCGAGGGCGAGACCACGTGCGGGGTTGGTGGCGTCGACGACGACCAGCACGGTGTCCGGGGTGTCGTCGAGTCGCCCGTCCAGGCAGTCGCGACACATCCTGCTCTCAGGCAGCTCGAGATCGATGCCGTACACCCCGGGCAGGTCGAAGACGTCGAGCGGCGTTTCGCCTTTCG
>PKCT01000019.1 GCA_002862325.1 Phycisphaerae bacterium | reverse complement strand
GTCTGCCAATTCCGCCACATCCGCTTGGGCGAGTCGCAAAGCGTATCCGATTCGACGGTAGGGTCAACTTCGGACCATCTGGCCCATGATCTCACAACGAAAATCCCGGGCGGCCTTTGAGGGCCGACCGGGATCGATGTCGCTGATGATGTGTACGGCGTCCGGACCCGCTCAGCCCGTGGGAGCCGCTGGAGTGCCGAGATGCTTTTCGAGCAGCTTGGCCTTGATCTCCTGGAAGAGATCCGGGTTTTCACGCAGGAACTGCTTGCTGTTCTCCCGTCCCTGACCGAGTCGGATCTCGCCATAGCTGAACCAGGCCCCGGCCTTCTGAGCGATGCCGTCTTCGATCGCCAGGTCGAGGAGATCACCGGACGTGCTGATGCCCTCGTTGAACATGATGTCGAACTCCGCCTGTCGGAACGGCGGCGCGACCTTGTTCTTGACGACCTTCGCTCGCACACGGTTTCCAACGTTGCTTTCGCCATCCTTGATGGCTCCGATCCGCCGAATGTCCACTCGAACCGAGGAGTAGAACTTCAAGGCGCGACCACCGGTCGTGGTCTCGGGACTGCCGAACATGACCCCGATCTTCTCACGAAGCTGATTGATGAAGATCACGATGCAATCGCTCTTGGCGATCGCGCCGGTGAGCTTCCGCAGGGCCTGGCTCATCAGACGAGCCTGGAGACCGACGTGGGAATCGCCCATTTCACCCTCGATCTCGGCCCGAGGGATGAGGGCGGCGACCGAGTCGACCACGATCACATCGACGGCGTTGGATCGCACGAGAAGTTCGCAGATCTCCAGGGCCTGCTCCCCGGTGTCGGGCTGGCTGACCAGCATCTCGTCGATGTCGACCCCGAGCTTCTTGGCCCACGTTGGATCGAGCGCATGTTCCGCATCGATGAACGCCGCGACGCCGCCGTTCTTCTGGGTGTTCGCCGCCACGGTCAGTGCGAGCGTCGTCTTGCCGGAGGACTCCGGTCCGAAGATCTCGACCACGCGTCCCTTGGGCAGGCCGCGTCCACCCAGGGCGAGATCGAGACTGAGCGCGCCGGTCGACGTGCAGGGGATACCAGCCAGATGGTCGCCGTCGAGCTTCATGATCGAGCCCTTGCCGTAGGCCTTCTCGATCTGGCCGAGCGCTCGATCGAGTGCCTGCTGCCGGCCGGGGTCGACCGCTTTCTTGTCCGAAGCGGTGCTCGCCGCGGCTTCCTGAGCCGCGGCCTTCTTCACCGTGGTCCGCCCCTTCGTCGTCTTCGTGTCGTCCTTGGGTTCCAACGTCGCCTTGGCCATGTCGTTCTTGCCTTCCATTGCAGAGTGAGAGGGGTGTCGTGTGCGATCCTTCGCGGGTCGGCGGCGAGCATTCCCGCCAGGTGAGGAGTCGGAGATCATTGCCGCGGTCGCCCCCGATCGGAGACGGCGCTTGCGGTGCGGGCCGCGTCCGGTCGCGTCGGTCGATCACGTCCGACGGATCCTAGGTCCGCGCCGCCGATGCCTTCGCCAAACGGCGGATTCTCCCGGGTGGAGCGAAGGTGATCGAGGTGAGATCGAAATGTCGCGTGTGTCATGTGTCTCATGCCCTTCCAACAACGGCGACCCCAAACGCTGACCGAACATCCATCGACTTTTGACCGGATCTCGCCCGAAAAGAGTTCGGACTTTGTTCGGGAATACGATCGCGTGACAGCTCGCTGCTGTCAAGTCGAGCAGCGATTCCTCGTGTAAACCAATGAATAATCAGTAGTTAGGCGTGGGCGGCCGATACTTGGACAGATCCGCCGAGCGGAACCACTCGATCGTTCGCTGAAGACCATCCCGTAAGGAGATCTTTGGAGACCAACCCAGCTTTTCCTGGGCGAGTGCGATGTCTGGCTTGCGCTGCAATGGATCGTCCTGAGGCAGCGGTCGGGCGGTCACGATCTGGGAACTACTGCTCGAGATGTCCACGACCAGCTCGGCAAGCTCGCGAATGGTGAATTCGCCTGGATTGCCCGTGTTCACCGGCCCGTGGAAGCCGTCGGGGCCGTTCATCATTGACTCCATCGCGTCCAGAAGATCGTCGCAATAGCAGAAGGATCGCGTCTGCAGACCGTCGCCGTAGATCGTGATGTCCTCGCCGTTGACCGCCTGACGGATGAAGTTGCTCACCACCCGCCCGTCGTAGGGATGCATCCGGGGACCGTAGGTGTTGAAGATCCGCACGACCCTGACGTCGACCTTGTGTTGACGCTGGTAGTCGAACATGAGCGTTTCCGCGGCCCGCTTGCCCTCGTCGTAGCACGCTCGGATGCCGATCGGATTCACGCAACCGCGGTACGCCTCGGTCTGGGGATGTACTTCCGGATCGCCGTAGACCTCGCTGGTCGAGGCGTGCAGGATGCGGGCCCGGACCCGCTTGGCGAGGCCGAGCATGTTGATCGCGCCCATGACGGAGGTCTTGATGGTCTTGATCGGGTTGTACTGATAGTGCCCCGGAGCCGCCGGACAGGCGAGGTTGTAGATCTGGTCGACCTCCGCCTTGAAGGGATCGATCACGTCGTGCCGGACGAACTCGAAGTTCTTGTGATCGAGGAGATGGACGATGTTCGACTTCTGGCTCGTGAAGAGGTTGTCGAGGCAGATCACGTCGTGGCCCTGAGCCACCAGCCGGTCGCAGAGATGCGATCCGAGGAAGCCGGCACCACCAGTCACCAGAATGCGCTTGGTCATCGAGAGGGTCTCCTGAATCGTTCGGCGAATCGCCGCTTGGGATACCGTACCGGGGTCGCCGCCGAGGCGTCGACCACGACGCCCCGCGACCATCGGCCGCGGACGATCCTCCACCCCGGGAGTACCTGCCATGTCGGACGAGCGGTTCGCCCTGGGATTCATGACCGGAACGAGCCTCGACGGTATCGATGCGGCAGCGATCCGAGGCCTCGGTCGGGGCGACGACCTCGAGGTCGAGGTCGTTCGCCACGTGCACCGGCCCTGGCCGGACGACCTGGAAGGCCTGAAGGCGTTCGCCCACGGCGAACCGCGGACTGCATCGGAGATCGGACGGCTCGCCCACGATTTCGGCAGACTGCACGCCGAGGTCGTGCGCGACGCGTTCGAGGACATCGCCTTCGATCTGGTGGCCGTGCACGGGCAGACCGTCCACCATGCGCCCCCGCTTTCGTGGCAGCTGATCGACCCCTGGCCGATCCTCGAGGCCTGCCGGTGCCCGGTCGTCTCGGATCTGCGGTCGGCCGATCTCATCGCGGGGGGCGAAGGGGCTCCCATCACGCCCCGGGCGGACGCGATCCTGTTCCGGAGACAACTCCTCTCCGACTCGACGGTGGCCATCGTCAATCTCGGGGGCTTCGCGAACGTCACGCTCCTGCCGTCCACCGATCCCGCATCCGCCATCGGATTCGACTGCTGCCCGTGCAACCACCTGCTCGACACGGCGAGCCGCCACGGACTCGACCGCCCCTACGACGAGGATGGGCGCGTCACCGCCGCGGGAACGCCCGAGGCGAATCTCGTCGCGTCGCTCCTGCCGCGCCTCGCCTCGATTCTCGACGATGCCCGCAGTGGCGGCGACGGCGACGATGCCATTGAGGTGGTTCGAAGCCTCGCCGAAGACGCGAGGGCGCACGACGACGTTCCGAATCTGCTGGCCTCGCTCGCCCGCGTCGTCGCCACCGTGGTGCTCGAAGGCATCAACGCGAAGATCGAAACCCATCGACTCCCGGAACTCGGCCGAGTGCTCCTGGCCGGTGGCGGGGTCCGAAACTCGGGACTCGTCGAAGCGTTCCGTGATCGGGCAACGACCGGACAGCCCGGTCTGCAGGTCGAGTCGACGGATGCGATCGACGTGCCGGCCGAAGCCCGTGAAGCCGTCGACATGGCGATACTCGGACTTCTGGCGATGGATGGGCTCGACATCACGACCCCCCGTACGACGGGACGCGACGACGCGATACCCCCGAGCGGCTCCTGGATCGGACCTCGGCGAAGCTGAGTGCGCTCCCACCATTCGAATTTGCGCGATCCGAACGAAATCTGAATGCGAGCACTGCATGACCGTCCCGGGAGCGGAGAGAATCCGTGGGCCTCAAGCAGGAGCGCGTGCATGCCTGACGTCCTGATCGTCGAAGACGAACCCGAGATCGCGGAGCTGATCGAGTTCCATTTGGGCCGGGAGGGCCTACGCAGCGACATCGTCCATTCGGGACGAATCGCGCTCGAGAAGGCCTCCGCGAATCCACCCGACCTGGTGGTGCTGGACCTGATGCTCCCGGACCTCGATGGATTCGAGATCTGCCGACGACTCAAGTCAAACGTGGACACCAAGGACGTTCCGGTGATCATGGTGACCGCCAAGAGCGACGACACGGATGTGATCACGGGCATCGAACTCGGTGCGGACGACTACGTCGTGAAGCCGTTCAGCCCCAAGGTCCTCGTGGCTCGCGTCAAGAACGCCCTGCGTCGAACCCAGCGCACCGTTGCAAGCAACGAGCGATTGGCGAAGCGCTGGACGCGAGCGGACGGAAGACTCCTGATCGACGTCGAGCGGCACGTGGTTGAGATCGACGGGAATCCCATCGACCTGACGCTCACGGAGTTCAGTCTGCTTCGCCACCTCGCCTCCAAGCCCGGGTACGTCCGCTCGCGCGACCAGATCATCGCGGCGGTGCACGGTCGCTCCACGATCCTTTCGAGCCGCACGGTCGACGTGCATGTCACCGCGGTGCGTCGAAAGCTCGGCGAACTCGGGACGCTCATCGAGACGGTTCGCGGGGTCGGCTATCGGTTCTCCGCACCGGCGGGAGAGGTGACGTGACCGACTGACGGCCCCGCCGGCGTCCGTCATACTGTCCCCATGCCCCCCACCCCGCCTCCCCAGAAAAGCACCCCCGTTCATGCGATCGCGCTCGGGCTGGCGGCGGGTGCGTCCGGCCTCGTGGCCATCCGGCTCTTCGCCGCCTCGGAGCAGAGCACCACGGGTGGCAGCTGGACCGCCTCCATCCTTCTGGGCAGCGTGGTCGGCATCCTCGTCGCGGCGGCCGCCTGGTTCCTGAGGGGTCGAGAGCGGCGGAGTCGCGTACGACTCGCCGGAGACTTACGTGCACTGTCACGCCGGGATCCGGATCACGCCCCGAGACTCCGGGTCCCGCTTCCCGACGATCCCGGGCTCCAGGAGGTCGCGAACGAAGTCAACGAGCTGCTCGAGAAGCTGGCGAAGAGGATCTCCTCGCTGGAGAACCGGGAGCGCAGGCAGCAACTAATCATGGAGTCGATGGCCTCCGGGGTCATCGTCCTCGGCGAAGACGAGTCGATCGACGCCGTGAATCGGGCCGCATGCCGTCTCTTCAGCATCGACGAGCCGCCTGCGCCATCCACCGCCTTGGCTGAGATCGTCTGGGAGCCGGAACTCCACGATCTGATCGAACTCGCGCGGTCCTCCCGGAGCGCGCAGCGTCGCGTCTTCCGATCGTCGCTCTCCACGCCCGAGAGCGAACGGGAACTCGCCACCGCGGTCGCCCCCATCATGCCCGATGGAGACCAGAACGAGGTCACCGGCTTCGTCCTGCTCGTGGAGGACGCGACCTATCTCCGACACCTCGAGCGGGCTCGCACCGAGTTCGTGGGCAACGTCAGCCACGAGCTGCGCACGCCGATCACGGCGCTGCTGGGATACCTCGAGACGATCAGGGATCTGGATGCGAGCGAATCGGAGCATCGGGAACGTTTTTTCTCCATTGCGCACCGAAACGCCGAACGCCTCGCCCAGATCATCGAGGACCTGCTCTCGTTGGCGAGCCTGGAGGACGCGGACCAGCATCTCGATCAAGAGGTGATTCGCGTCGGCCCACTTCTCGAACGCATCGCCGACCGATATCGAGGCGATTCCTCGGAGCTACGGGCCCGGATCCACGTGGAGTGCGTCGAGAATCTCGAACTCTTGGGCGTGACCAACCTGATCGAGCAGGCGATGGACAACCTCCTCTCGAACGCCGTTCGCTACGGTGATCCCGACGGCGAGATCACGATCCGCGGCGAGCGGAACGGCACCTGGACCCTCCTGTCGGTGCAGGACGATGGGCCGGGCATCGCCCCCCGCCACGTGCCCCGACTCTTCGAACGCTTCTACCGGGTCGACACCGCCCGAAGCCGCGAAAGCGGCGGAACCGGGCTGGGGCTCGCCATCGTGAAGCACATTGCGGCCGCCCATGGGGGGCACGTGCGCGTAGAGAGCCAACTCGGCTCGGGATCGACGTTTCTGATCGAAATCCCACGCCGGGCCGACAAGGCCCCGGTGGATGCGGCGTCGAATCGGAGTTGACGCCCCCGGATCCCGGTAGGTTCCTGTCGTCCCGCGGCACCAGAGCACCGGAATACCGTCGATCGGCCCCCGCTCCGTTCATTCAGACGCGGTTCCGAAAAGAGGCCAAAGACCATCTCTTTCAAACAATCTAAACCAAATGCCCGCATGCCAGCCGTAGCGTTCCGGCACGTGGCAAACCGTCTCCGGTGACGGGCCGCGCCCAACTTCTCCACGCAACCAATTCTTTGCCGGGTTTCCATTGGAGTGCTTATCACCATGACCAAGACGATCCTCCGCAGCATGCTGCTCGTATCCGCCGCCGCGGTTCTCCTTGCCGGTACTCCCGAGGCGGACGCCCAGGACGCACGAAAGCTCCGCGGCAGCATCCGCATCGACGGAAGCTCCACCGTCTACCCCGTCACCGAGGCGGTCGCCGAGTCCTTCAAGGAGGTCTCCCCGAACGTGAAGGTCACCGTCGGGGTATCGGGCACCGGCGGTGGGTTCAAGCGATTCGCAGCGAACGAAATCGACATCTCCGACGCGTCGCGTCCCATCAAGGCCAAGGAGGCCAGCACCTGCAAGGAAGCCGGCATCGAGTTCGTCGAGATCCCCGTGGCCTACGACGGCCTGACCATCGTGGTGAACAAGGAGAACGACTGGGTCGACTCGATCACCGTCGACGACCTCAAGCGGATCTTCCTCACCGACGACCCCGCCGCCACCTGGCAGGATGTCCGTTCGGAATGGCCCGCGATTCCGATCGCGATCTACTCGCCCGGAACCGACTCGGGAACCTTCGACTACTTCAAGGAGGTGGTCGCGGGCAAGAAGGGCATGATCCGAAGCGACATGAGCGTCTCCGAGGACGACAACATCCTCGTTCGCGGCGTCGCGGGCGACAAGGGTTCGATCGGCTTCTTCGGCGTCGCGTACTACCTCGTGAACAAGGACAAGGTCAGGGCGCTTCCCGTGGTCAACGCCGACGGCCGCGCCGTCATGCCCGAGAGCACGACGATCGAGAACGGCGCCTACAACCCCTTCAGCCGCCCCCTCTTCATCTACGTGAACGCCCGCAGCGCCCGCAAGCCGCACGTGAGAGCGTTCGTCGAGTACTTCCTCGAGACCGCACCGACCGCCGCCGCGAGCGTCGGCTACGTCGGCCTGCCTCCCGAGCTCTACGGCCGGGCCAAGAAGGCCTTCAAGGAGCGTCGCAACGGCTCCCAGTATCTGAATCCCGACGGCTCCGCCAAGCACGGGGCCCTCAGCGACATCTATCGCTGACCCCCGCAGCTCCGACTGGGTAACGTCCACATCAGCATGAGTTCGCTCGATCCTGGAATCTCGACGTCCCTCGACCAGCTGACGCAGCGGGGCAAGCCCCGTCGTCGGCTGTGGAGGGACCTGTCGGAGATCCTGGTGAAGACCGCGCTGGTGCTCTGCACCAGCTTCACGCTGATCATCACGGCCCTCATCATCGGAATCCTGGCCTTCGAGACCGGGCGATTCTTCGCCGAGGTCTCCATCTCCGAGTTCCTCTTCACGACGCAGTGGAGTCCGATGCTCGGGGAGACCAAGAGCTTCGGCATCTGGCCGCTGGTCGCCGGCACCCTTCTGGTCACGCTGGTCGCGGCGATCTTCGCCCTGCCCATCGGGCTCGTCACGGCGATCTTCCTGAGTGAGTATGCGCCCTCGCGAGTTCGAGCCGTGCTCAAGCCGGTGCTCGAGATCCTGGCCGGCATTCCCACCGTCGTCTACGGCTTCTTCGCGGTCATCATCATCGCCCCCTCGCTGCAGGCGACCAGCGAATTCCTGACCGGCGATCGTCTCTTCGGGACCTACAGCGCCGGCGCGGCCGGCATCGCCGTGGGAATCATGATCCTTCCCATCGTGATCAGCCTCTCCGAAGACGCCCTCCGAGCCGTGCCACGCGGTCTTCGCGACGGCGCCTACGCCCTCGGCTCGACGCGGTTCGACACCTCCGTGCGGGTGGTCGTGCCGGGTGCGCTGGGCGGCATCATGGCGTCCTACCTGCTCGCGATCACCCGGGCGATCGGTGAGACGATGATCGTCGCCCTGGCCGCGGGCGGCCTCGCCCATCTCACGATCCTGCCCTGGGACCAGGTCCAGACCATGACCGCGTACATGGTGCAGATCTTCCTCGGCGACGCCCCCGCGACCGGCGTGGAGTACAAGTCCAGCTTCGCGGTCGCCGGCGTGCTCTTCCTGATGACCCTCTGCATGACGATCGCGGGCTACCGCATCCTCGCGCGGTTCCGGGAGGAGTACGAATGAGCGCCGCCGACCACCGACTCCTCCAGGACGTCCTCGGCCGCGGGACGGCCCGCCGGCAGGATCGTCGTCGCCTGTTCGACCGCGGCTTCCTGCTCGTCTGCCTGTGCATCACCACGATCGCGGTCCTCGCCCTCGCCGTCCTCCTCGTGAGCGTCCTCGTCGAGGGGATCCCGGGACTCTCCTGGGACTTCATCGACCGCTACACCTCGCGGGACGCGAGCAAGGCGGGGATCAAGGCGCCGCTCTGGGGATCGGTCTGGGTCGCCGGGATCTGCGCGGTCGTCGCGCTGCCGATCGGCGTGGCCACCGCAGTCTATCTCGAGGAGTTCGCGCCGAAGAACCGGGTGACCGGGTTCGTGCGACTGAACATCACGAATCTCGCGGGCGTGCCGTCGATCGTCTACGGCATCCTCGGCCTCACCCTCTTCGTCCGGATGTTCGGTCTCTTCGGTCCGGCCCTCGACCCCTCGATGGAGGTCGGCGGCCGGATCTACGCGATCTACTACGACGTGACCGGCGAGGCGATCCGGGTCCCGGCCGCGGCCCGCGGCGAGGCGCCGACGCTGGCCGACGGCACGATCGGCTACGTGGAGGAGATCGAGGACGGGCCCGACGGCGAACTGATCTTCACCGACCGCTGGACGCCCGTGACCCTGAGCGTCGTCCCCGAGGACGCCGACGATCCCGCGACCGTCGGCGCGATCGACGCCTACTCCGCGGCGGAACCCGCCGACTTCGAAGTCGTGAGGCCGTGGTACTACCTCCAGTTCCCCTTCGGCCAGTCCGTCCTCGCGGGCGGTCTGACCCTGATGCTGGTGGTGCTGCCGATCGTGATCATCAGCTCCCAGGAGGCCCTGCGGGCCATTCCGAACTCGCTTCGGGCCGGCTCCCTCGCCATGGGCGCGACCCGCTGGCAGACCACCTACCGGGTGACGCTTCCCGCCGCGATCCCCATGATCATGACCGGAGCCATCCTGGCCATGAGCCGGGCGATCGGCGAGGCGGCCCCCATCCTGGTCCTGGGCGTGGCCCTGTTCATCACCGACGTCCCGTCGAACCTGATGGACAACTTCACGGTCCTGCCCATGCAGATCTACAATTGGACCAACCGGTGGCAGGAGGACTTCCGCGAACTCGCCGCCTCCGGCATCATCGTCCTGCTCGGTGCACTCCTCGCCTTCAACGCGA
The DNA here is from genome assembly GCA_002862325.1 of Phycisphaerae bacterium. GTDB lineage: Bacteria > Planctomycetota > Phycisphaerae > Phycisphaerales > SM1A02. Next base: position 7,015 of record PKCT01000019.1, on the reverse strand, counting down.
TCGCCGTTCTCATCCGTCAGAAGCTCCAGAGGCCCCTACAATGACCGCCGACGCCACCTCCAAGAAGATGCCCCGGCCGCAGGTCGCGATCCGCCAACCCGCGCCGGAAATCCACGTGACGAGCCCATCGAACACCACCGACGCCACCGCCTCGACCGAGTCGACGCCGATCTGCATCGAGACCCGGGACTTCAACAGCTGGTACGACTCGTTCCAGGCCCTCAAGAACATCGAACTCGACATCCCGACGCGACGAGTCACGGCGTTCATCGGTCCCTCCGGCTGCGGCAAGTCGACGCTTCTGCGCTGGTTCAATCGGATGAACGACACGATCGACTCGGCACGGGCGGAGGGGAGCCTGCGCCTGATGGGAGCGGATCTCCTCTCGTCGAAGACCGACGTCGTGGATCTGCGTCGACGGGTCGGCATGGTCTTCCAGAAGCCGAATCCGTTCCCGAAGTCGATCTTCGACAACATCGCCTACGGTCCGCGACTGCACCGTCGATACAGTCGCGGAGATCTCGCGGAGCTCGTCGAACAGAGTCTTCGTCAGGCGGCGATCTGGGACGAGGTCAAGGATCGGCTCCATCAGTCGGCGCTCGGCCTCTCGGGCGGGCAGCAGCAGCGCCTCTGCATCGCCCGCGCGATCGCGGTGGGCCCTGAGGTCCTCCTCATGGACGAACCCTGCTCGGCGCTCGATCCACGCTCGACCACGGCCATCGAGACGCTCATCGGCGAACTCCGGAACCAGTACACGATCGTCATCGTCACCCACAACATGCAGCAGGCGGCGAGAGTCTCCGACGAAACGGCCTTCTTCTACGAGGGACGCCTGATCGAACGAAACCAGACCGAGACGATCTTCACCAACCCGTCGGAAAAGGAAACCGAGGACTACGTCTCGGGCCGATTCGGCTGATCCGAAACGAATCCGACGACGATCCCCCGCCCGGCTCCAAGCCACGTGCTGCACCGCAGCCAGGCCCCTTAACACTTCGCTAATCAATTTGACACCATGCCAATAGATCTTGAATCCAATCTGAAGACCCTCCGCTCCAAGCTCCTCGTGCTCGGAGGCAAGGTCGAGCGGCAGCTTGCGATCGTGACCGACGCGGTGGTCAACGGCGACGCGAACCTGGCGCGCACCGTCAAGAAGGGCGACGCGGACATCGACAACGACGATCTCCTCATCGAGGAGGCGTGCATCAGGCTCCTCGCACTCGGCGCGCCCGTGGCGAGCGACCTGCGAAGGGTCCTGACCATCATGCGGATCAGCGGCGAGCTGGAGCGCATCGGAGATCTCGCCAAGGGCATCAGCAAACGGGTGATCAGACTGTGCGACATGCCCGTGGTGACGGTTCCCAACGCCATCGTCGACATGTGCTACGCCACCCGCGACATCTACCGGGACGCACTCGCGACGCTCGCCGAAAGCGACGCCGAGAAGGCTCGAGCCGTCCGAATCAACGACGACGAAGTCGACGACCTCAACAAGGCCGTCCTTCGCTGGGCGAGAGAGGACGTGCCCCTCGACCCTCAGCTGGTCCGACCCGCGATCGAAGTCCTGGCGATCTCGCAGAGACTCGAACGCATCGGCGACCTGTCGAGCGCGATGGCCGAACAGGTGATCTACCTCGTCGAGGGCCGATCGGTCCGCCACACACCCAGCTGAACGCCTCACGGCCCCTTCGATCCGCACGGACCGTACCACCCGAACGCTCCCCGTCCGAAAACCGGGGATCCGGTGGATCCTCGTTCGATCCGTTTGTCTCGCTTCCCGGTCGACGTACCTTCCTTGTCGAACCGCGAGAACGTTCTCGCCGTAGACGGGACGGCGCGGCTCCGCGCCAGGGGGTGCACGACGTGTCGATCGCGACGACCAACCTGAGACTGGTGGACGACCACGAGGAGGATCACCGCGAGGTGATTCGCCGACGGGCCGCCGCCCTCAAGGAGATCGCGCTCGAGAATCGCCTCGCGGCAGGGACGGTCGAACTCGATCCCGAATCGCCCTATCTCTCGCTGGCTTCACGGGTGCAGAGTCGGTTGCAGGGATGCATCCTCTCGCCCGAGTCGCGAGCCTCGATCATCGACGACGCCCATCGACTCGGCATCCGTGAATTCGATGCCAACCTCGTCATGGCGGTCATCCAGGACCGAGCGCGGCGGGACGAACCGGTGGACGACATCGCCGGCGTGCTGGGCGTCCTCTCCCACGGCGAACGTCGTACCTCCTCCTCGAATTCCGTGTGGATTCTGGGGGGAGCGAGCCTGGGTCTCGCGATCGGCCTCGCGACCCTCGCGATCCGCTGGCTCACGCAGTGAGATCCTCGGAGGCCTCCTCCGTGCCCACCGTGACCGAGTCCGAATCCGAAGCAGAGTCAGAGTCCGAATCCGCAGGCGGCGCCTCCGCAAGGCGTTCGGCCGACGCGGTCTGGAGCTGCTCGTCGGAAATCGGAGCCTCCGTCCAGCACGCATCGTCGAGGACCACGTCGCCTGCATCGTCGGTTCCCGCCAGGGAGAGATCGAGCAGCGCCGCGAGCGCCGCCTGCTGTTCGGCCTGCTTCTTGTTCGGCCCCCAACATCCCTCGAAACGGTGGGTCGCCGTCGCCACCGCGACCTCGAAGCACTTCGCGTGGTCGGGACCGCGTTCGTCGAGCACGAGGTAGTTCGGACTGCCGAGCCCCTTGCGTTGAAAGACCTGCTGCAGAACCGACTTGAAGTTCTGCTGATGACCCAGTCTCGCGGCATGATCGATGCGAGGCTCGAGAAGATCGAGAATGAACTTCGCGGTGCGATCCATGCCGGCGTCCTCGTACAGGGCCCCGATGACCGATTCCAGAACCGCAGCGAGCAGCGACGGCGGCATCTCGCCCCGACCGTCCATGCCCTTTCCGATCAGAAGAAGGTCACCAAGTCCGAGTTCCTCGGCGATCTCGGTGCAGACCCTCCGACTCACGACGTTGGACTTGATCTTGGTCAGCTCGCCTTCCAGGAGATCGGGAAAACGCACGTAGAGCTCGCGACACACCACCATGCCGAGTACCGCGTCGCCAAGGAATTCGAGCCGCTCGTTCGAATCGAGCCGTTCGTCGCTGGCCGAGGCGTGACACAGCGCCTGGGCAAGAAGACTCCGATCCACGAAGCGGTAGCCGAGGCGCTTTTCCGCCTCCGCAAGACGATCCATCATTTCCATATGTGACACAATCCAGCTGGAGCGAGCCGTACGGCCCGCCTGACGACCTCGAAACAAAGATTCTCGGACGAGCAGCTGCTCCGGGGGCCGGCTTCGACCGTGCCAAGCGGCACCGGGAGAAGACGCGCGTCCATAACGACTATAGGACGAGATCGGCCGATCGCACGTCGAACTCCGCGAGAGGGTGGGGAATCGTGAGAATCGTGGACGAAGGCGGCCGGATTTCCCGGCAATGTCCCCGGAAGGAACCCCTCGACGCGGCTCGCGGAGGTTGGTATCCTCTCCGATCCGGCATGGCACGTCGCCAAGCCCCGAACCCCGGTCGAGATCCCCGCCATGGCGCTGCACTACCCCCGCAAGACCAGCCGCATCAAGAAGGTCCGCAAGATGGGCTTCCGAGCCCGTATGAAGACCAAGGCCGGACGGAAGATCATCAACCGTCGCCGGGCACTCGGTCGCGCGCGGCTCACCACCATCTGAGCCCGACGTCGCCAGTCCTCACATGCCACTGATCCTGATCGGACTCCGAGGCTCCGGCAAGTCCACGGTCGGTCGCGCGCTCGCGACGGCGATGTCGCGCGGTTTCGTCGACCTCGACGACCGCACCGCGGCGAACTGTGGTATGGACGCCCCGACCTGTTTCGTCACCCACGGCGAGTCCGCCTGGCGGGACGCCGAAGTCGACGCCCTGCGGGTGGCCCTCGCGGATCCCACCCCCACCGTGCTCGCCCTCGGTGGCGGCACGCCGATCGCCCCCGGCGCGGACGCCATGCTCGCGACCGCCCAGGCCGAACGCGATGCCACGATCGTCTGGTTGGACGCGCCACCGGAGGTGCTGGTCGAGTGGATTGGTGACGATCCCAACCGGCCGCCGCTCACCGACCTCGATCCACTCGCGGAGATGACCGCGGTCGACGCCGCCCGCCGACCAGTCTTCACCCGCCTCGCCGACCACGTCATCGACGTCCGCGACCGGTCGACCGAGGACGTCGTGGCCGCGATTCTCGCCCAACTCGAAGGCTGACGCGTTCCGACTGCGGACGAGCCCGTCGCTTCGCCCGAAATCGACGGTCGATCCGACTCGGGGAGCTTTTCCACTGATCACCGGGCGGAATTGACCGATGATCGGGGGACGCTCGTCCGGAACTTCTCGAGACCACCATGACCATCCTCGACGCGATCATCCTCGGCCTGGTCGAAGGCATCACCGAATACCTCCCGGTCTCCTCCACCGGCCACCTGATCATCACCGCGAGCCTGCTCGGACTCGACCAGGACGCGTCGATCAAGTCCGCGGTCGACGCCTTCAACATCGTGATCCAGGGCGGCGCGATCCTCGCGGTGCTTGGGCTCTATCGGAAGCGGGTCCTCTCGATGATCCAGGGGATCCTCGGGAAGGACGCCGGCGGTCGACGCCTCTTCCTCAATCTGGTGATCGCATTCCTGCCCGCCGCGGTGTTCGGGGTCATGCTCGACGATCTCATCGAGGCGGTGCTCTTCAAGCCCTGGCCGGTCATCACCGCCCTCGCCCTGGGCGGCGTCCTGCTGATCGGCATGAAGCGCTGGCAGGATCGCGTCTTCGCCGCCGCCGACGGCGACGACGACGACGGCGACCAGTCGCGGTTCACCGACATCGAGCATCTCTCGTGGAAGCAGGCGTTGATCGTGGGCCTCCTCCAGTGTGTCGCGATGATCCCCGGCACCAGCCGGTCGATGATGACGATCGTCGGCGGCATGTTCGTCGGCCTTCGACCGAAGCAGGCTGCGGAGTTCTCGTTCCTGCTCGGCCTACCCACCCTCGGCGGCGCGTGCGTCTACAAGGCACTCAAGAGCGGCGACGAGATCGCCGCCCTCGGGACGGCGCCGATCGTGGTCGGGATCGCGGTGGCGACCGTCTCCGCCGCGTTCGCGGTCAAATGGCTCGTGGGCTACCTCGCCAAGCACGGCCTCGCCGCGTTCGGGTGGTATCGAATCGCGCTGGCGATCGTACTCGCGGCCCTGTGGTTCGGTGGCGTGGTGAGCTTCGGTCCCGATCAACCGGCCGACGAGGCGTCGCCGGTCGCGGCGAGATCGGCGTCCGTCTCGGACGGCTGACTCGCGGCCTCCGCCAACGCGGTCGAGCCCGTGCTCGCGAACCGCTCCAGCCGTCGCGCTGCCTCCCAGCGGTCGCGGACCACCACCTCGACCACATCGTCACTCAGATAGCCCTTCTCGGAGTCCTTGAACACGACCACCGCCCAGGTACCACCGCTGCGCTTGGCGAACGCACCGCGATCGCCCTCAGGCGAAGCGACCGGCGACATCGCCTCGTCCCAGATCGGGGCCGCCGATCGAGCCTTTGGATATGGCTCGGTGGCCTGCCCCTGCTCGTCGAGCCGGGCGAGGCCGAAGGTCGATTCGAGACCGCCGATCTGGTCGATCAGCACCCAGGACACCCCACCGATTTTCGCCGGGGGACCAATCACCCGCGAGGCGACCCGCGGCCACAGCGTGCCGCCGAGGGCCCACGCCAGGAGCGCCGCCATCACGACGAAGATCGCGATCTTCACCAGGAGGCTGCGGAAGCCGAGATAAATCTGCCCCATCGGGCTCGCATTGCGGTGCATCGAGCGGAGTATAGCCCACCCCCCCCGCGGAGCCTCAGTCGGCGGGGAGCGTCGCTCGCAGGGTCGCCTCGTCCCAGACCTCGATCCCGAGGGCGGTCGCCTTTTCGAGCTTGCTCCCGGCCTTCTCCCCCGCGATGAGGAGATCCGTCTTCTTCGAGACGCTCCCGCTCACGGTCGCCCCCAGGGACTCGAGATGCTCGGCGAGCGCCTTTCGCCCCCAGTCCTCGAGGGTTCCGGTGATGACGACCGTCTTCCCCGCGACCGGCGAGTCGACCTCGGTCGCATCCACGGCCCCGAAGAGATCGCTCTCGAGCGAGACGCCCGCGGCGGCGAAGCGAAGGAAGGCGTCGCGAGCGACGTCGCTCGCGAGGTGGTCGTGCAGGCTGCGGGCGGTGATCTCTCCGAAGTCGGGAAGCGATTCGAGCTCGTCGACCGACGCCCCGAGGAGCGCATCGGCGTTCTGGAAGTGGCGGGCGAGCACCTTCGCGGCGCTCGCCCCGATGTGCCGGATGCCCAGGCCCGCCAGGACCCGTGCGAGCCCACGGGTCTTCGCGGTCTCGAGCGCGTGGAGCAGGTTGTCCGCCGACTTCTCGCCCATCCGCTCGAGACTGAGCAGGTCCTCGCGGGACAGTTCGAAGATGTCCGCGAAGTGGTGCACGAGATCGGCGTCACACAGCTGGTCGACGAGCTTCTCGCCCATCCCGTCGATGTCCATCTGATCGCGGGCGACGAACCACTTAAGCCGCTCGCGGAACTGGGCGGGGCACTCGGGGTTCACGCAGTAGAGCTTCGGCCCCTCCTGCTCGACCGCGCCCTCGCACGCCGGGCATGCCGTCGGCGCCTCGATCGGCGTCTCGGCCCCCGTCCGGTCGTCCACCACCGCCTCGACCACCTGGGGAATGATCTCGCCCGCCTTCTCGATCACGACCCGGTCGCCGATCCTGAGGTCCTTCCGGCGGATCTCCTCGATGTTGTGGAGCGTCGCATGCTGGACCGTCGTCCCGGCGACGAAGACCGGTTCCATGGTCGCCCGCGGCGTGAGGGTGCCGCCCTTCCCGACCTGCCAGTCGACCGAGAGGAGTCGGGTACGGGCCTGCTCGGCGGGGTACTTGAAGGCGATCGCCCAGCGCGGTGCCTTCGCGGTCGCCCCGAGCGTCGCCTGCAGATCGAACCGGTCGACCCGCACGATCATGCCGTCGACCCCGAAGGCGAG
>PKCT01000296.1 GCA_002862325.1 Phycisphaerae bacterium | reverse complement strand
CGCAAGCGGTTGGGCGACCGTTGGTGTCGTGCAAGTGGAGATCGATTTCACCGATCGGGGTGGTCTCACTCACCACTGCCAACATCCGCTCGATGTCCTCGGGAATCGCCACCCCCAGCGTTTCTCCAAGGGCAATCTCGATCTCGCCTCCGGCGGCATCGATCAGATGTCGCACCGTCTCCCGAACCCTCTCGGGATCGATGTCGCCCTCGTAGGGGCATCGAACCACGCAGGAGACATAGCCACGAACCGGTAGTGACGCGCGACGGGCCGCTTCGAAGACCGGGGCGAAGCGCTCGATTGAATCGGCGATCGTCGTATTGAGATTCTTTTCGCAGAATGACTCGCTCGCCGCGGTGAACACCGAGAGCTTCCCAACGCCTGCGGCCATCGCCCGTTCTAGGCCCTTTTCATTGGGGACGAGGGCGGAGTACACGACGTCCGTCCTACGTTCGATGCCCGCGAGCACCTCTGTCGCGTCGGCGAGCTGAGGAACCCATTTGGGACTCACGAAACTCGTCACCTCGATCTCGGGAAATCCGGCCCGAGACAGCGCGTCCACCAGGGCGATCTTGTCTTCGACCGACACCATCGCCTCTTCGTTCTGGAGACCGTCGCGCGGACCGACTTCGGTGATGCGAACCCATCGATCGTTCATTCGGACCGCTCTCCCGACTCGCTCCGGGCCGCGGCTCGTTCCTCGCGGACGATCGAGAAGATCAATCCCGCGACGAACGCCATGACGAGCAGCGTCAGAAACGCACCACCGATGAAGAGCGCAATCTCCGCGGTCGGAGCGAACGAGGAGTCGGGCATCGACTCCGGTGCCGGGGGCGCGGGCAGGAGCGCGAGAGACCTCACGACACGTCGTCCGTAGGAAGCTCGAAGTTCAATGAGGTGACGGTCGCGTCCACCGTCGCCCCCTCCGCGTTCACGAGAACCCGCTGACCCGCGTCCTGGTGACTCGACTTCACGTTGGCGAAGGCGATGGGCATCGCTCCGCGAATCGGCGAGACCGTGCTGGAGGTCACCATTCCGACCTGAGCGCTCACACCGGCCTCCGCGTCGAATACCTGCGAACCAGCCACCGGAAGCGCCGCGTCGTCCACTCGAATGCCGACCACCGAACGACGCCCACGTCCACCCGCCCGACTCTCGAGCCTGGCGACGACCTCCTGGCCGGGGTAGCAGCCCTTCTTGAAGCTGACGCGATCGTGGACGAGTCCGGTCTCGTGAGGCGTCGCATCGGGACCGAAGTCGACGTGGAACAACGGCGTACCCGATTCGATTCGGCAGATGTTGTACGCGTTCCATCCGATGGCCCGGGCCGGTCGGCGGCCCGGCGCCGCCTGCTCCAGCAGGCGTTCCCAGACCGGTTCGGCATCCTCTCGACGAAGGAGAAGCGCGAAACTCGGCTCGTCGACGTCACCGAGTCCGGCAAGATCGAGCGGAACGACCTCGACCACCCCCAGATCGATTTCGGTCGACTGCGGTCCACTCACCACCGAATGTCCGAGCAGCATCTCCACCACCGCCGGAGCATCCGGCCCCAGGACGTCGACCCGATGGTGCGTCTCCCCCAGAGCCGTCACGACCACGTCCTCGGCGAAGATGAACGAATCCAGCTGCGTCCGCACCCGCGCTTCGTCGCAACGGTCGAGTTCCAGCAGCACTCGATTCGGCGCGGTCAGGACGACCCGCAGGTCGGCGGCGATCCGGCCGGTTCGTTCCAGCAGGAAGGCGGCGGTCCCGAAACCACCATCGGGAATCGAGTTCGTCACGAGGCGATCGACGAGATCCTTCGCGTCCGGCCCCCGCAGCTCGACGACCGCGCGATCGGGCCGGTCGAAGATCGCCGAGCCTCGACGCAACGCCGCGTACTCCGCTTCGAGTTCACCGTAGTCCAGGACGACTTCGCAGATCGGGGTCGCATCCTCACCGGTCACGCCCCAAGGCACCGTGTCCAGAACGCCGACCGCCTGGAGCGACTCACGCGCCTCCGGAGCGTCGCCCCGGACGGCTGCGGCACGACGGGCGGCGTCGATCCGATGTTCGGACAATCGCTGAAGAACTCGGACGTGAGCATCTTTGATGGGTGACTCGTACATGCGATCTCCGGTCGATGGTGGAATGATAGGAGTTCGTAGGCCTCGTCACCCGGGAACCGCCGGCGTCCGCCCCACCGAGTAGGATTCACGACCCGATTCAACCCCAAACGGAGCCCTCCATGAATATCGATCTTCTCAAGCGACTCTGCGAGATCCCTGGCATCCCCGGACGCGAGGAGAGGGTTCGGGAGGTCATCGAGACCGAGATCGACGGGCTCTTCGACGAAGTCGAGGTCGACCCACTCGGGTCGCTGCTCTGCCGGCGGAAGGCCACTCGCAAGGGACGCGGTCGCAAGGCCAAGCCGACGGTGTTGGTCGCCGCCCACATGGACGAGATCGGCTTCTACGTGAGACATGTCGACGACAACGGATTTCTCTGGGTGAATCCCGCGGGCGGCTTCGACACCCGCAACCTCTTTTCACGGCGGGTCCTCGTCTGCACCTCCTCCGGCGACTTCGTCGGCGTCATGAACCCCGGCGGTAAGCCGATCCACATCTCGAGCCCGGAGGATCGCAACAAGGTCCCGACCGCATCGGAGTTCTTCATCGATCTCGGAATGCCGGCCGCGAAGGTGAAGAAGGCCGTTCAGATCGGCGACTTCGTGGTCATGCACGAACCCTTCCTCGACCAGCCCGAGACGGTGGTCTCGAAGGCGATCGACAACCGGTTCGCCTGCTGGACCGCCATCGAGGCGATCCGGAAGATAGATCGCGCCCGGGGTGCGGCCGGCACGCACGGCGTCGACATCGTCATCGCGTTCACGGTGCAGGAGGAAGTCGGCCTCCGAGGCGCTGCCGTCGCGGCGAACCGAATCGGCGCCGACTACGGCATCGGACTGGACGTCACCCTCGCCTGCGATACGCCCGGGGTCCCCGATACCGAACGCGTCACCCGACAAGGGGACGGAACGGCCATCCTCGTTCAGGATTCCTCGATGATCGCCGATCATGGTCTCGTCGACGAACTGTGCAGCGTCGCTCGCAAGCACCGCATCCCGCACCAACGGTGCATCCTGCCACGCGGCGGACAGGATGGAGGCGCAATCCAACGAGCCGGCAGCGGCGCTCGATGCGCGGCTCTGACGGCGGGTACTCGCTACATCCACACGGTGACCGAGTCAATGAAGAAGACCGATGCGACGGCCACCGTCGATCTCCTCGCCGCGTGGCTCGTGCAGGCGAAGTGATCGGCGACGGCGCTTCACCCGATCGGTGAGGGGGAACGGGAGTCCCCGGCATCCGGTTCGAGGATCAGCCGGGCGATGGTGGCGGCGGCGTCCTCCGTCGACACTCCGGCCGTGGCCCGCCGATGATCGAGGTCTTCGGGATCGAAGAGCTTCGATCGCAGATGATCCGCTAGCGAGGCCGCCGCGGAAGGACCGTCGCTCGGATCGTCGAGGACCTCCGCCAGACCGCCCTCTACGATGGCCTCGGCGTTTCGAGCCTGATGTCGGTCCCGGTGCCATGGATACGGCAGGATGATGGCGGGCGTCCGGCTTCCCGCGATCTCCGCCACCGAACTCGCTCCGCCGCGACTGATGACGAGATCGGCGACCGTCCAGGCGAGTCCCATGCGATCGAGGAATGGAAGAACGAGGTGGGGTATCCCCGCCGCCGCGTAGGACTCGACCAGGACGGCGCTCGTCGCCGGGCTGGCGAGATGGAGCACCTGCCAACCTCGCAACGCCGCGGTCTCGGTATCGATGAACGACTGCATGAATCGATCGATGCTTCGGGCCCCCTGCGAGGCACCCGTGACCAGCAGCGTCCGAAGCTTCGGATCGAGGCCGAGGACCTCGCACGCTTCAGTCCGCGAATCGATCGGCACGACCGCTTGTCGTAGTGGAATTCCCAGGGGGCTGCCCGCCCCGGGAAGATCGGTCGGCACCGCGGTGAGAATGCGAGTCGCCCGCCGGGCGATCCAACGATTCGCACGACCGGCGACGGCATCGAGATTGAGGAGATCGACGGGCACATGGGCCGCGTTCGCCGCCGCGACGACGGGAGGCGCGACGAATCCTCCCAGCGAGACCACCCGGGTTCCGTCGGCGGTACCGATCAACCGTTCGGCCGCTCGCCTGGTGCGCCACCATCCCACCGCGAAGCGAAGACCCGCCACGGGACGGATGGATGGGATCACGGCGGGCATCGGTGTGAAGGACCACGGCCCCGAGGCGAGCATCATGCGATCCACCACGCGATCGGAACACAGGAAATGGATCTGGACGGATGCGTCGAGACCCACCAGCCTCTCCGCGATCGCGACCCCCGGCCCCACGGTGCCGCCGGTTCCCCCGCCTGCGAAGATGATCCGATGTTTGGCCACCCTAGGCTCGCTCGAGCATCGCGACCGCCGGAGGAGACGCGAATCGATCTCGCGAGGCGTGGGATTCCGAACGCATCCAGTGACGCCAGGCCTGGCGATCGATCGAAATGAGCAACCCCAGCGAGAACGCGGTCAGGACCCAGCCGGTCCCCCCCTGACTCACGAGTGGAAGCGCGATCCCCTTGGTCGGAGCCATGCCGGTCACGACCGCGATGTTGATCACTGCCTGCAGACCGAACGTGAGTACGATCCCGAATCCAAACAGCGCCGAGAAGGGTGGGACCGCTCGACCGCGCTCCTCGGGTTCGACCGGTGTGGATCGACCGGTCACGATCGCCCAACCGCACACCAGGATGCCGAGAAAGATCGCCACGATCATCGCGGCGCCGAAGAATCCGAGCTCCTCGCAGATGATCGCGAAGATGAAGTCGGTGTGGTCGAACGGCAGGTAGTCGAACTTCTGGAGGGAATGTCCGAGACCGCGACCTCCGAATCCGCCCCCCGCGATCGCTCCCATCGACTGGATCACCTGGTAGCCGGTGTCCTGCGCATCCCGGAACGGTTCGAGGAACGCGGTGATGCGATTGATTCGATAGGGCGAGGCGACGACGAAGCCGACGAACGCCAGAATCCCGGCGGGCACGACCATCGCCACATGCCACCATCGTGCGCCAGCCGCCAACACCATGAGCATCGATACCGACATCACCAAGACGGCGGTGCCGAGATCCTCTTTCGCGATCAGCACGCACACGATCGCAGAGAGCACGACCGGCGGCGCGAAGCCCGTGAAGAGCCTATGCATGCCGTCGGCGTGCCGGAGGCAATGCCACGCGACGATCGCTGGCAGCCCCCATTTGGCGACCTCGCTTGGTTGGAATCGAACCGGTCCGAGCCGAAGCCAACGGGTCGCACCATGCGCCTGTTCACCGACGACGAGGGTCATGAGAAGGAGGCCCACGATCGTGGCGAGCAGCCACGGGGCGGGCGAAAGAAGACCACCGAGCGACGCGAGTCGCTCGACCGGCACGAAGGCACCCACCAGCAGGGCAGCCAACGCCAGGAGCGCCAGGCGACCATCCTTTCCGAGCAGGGTGTCGAAGACACGACGTCCAGCGAGCATGCTCGGGGAACCTTCCGATTCGTCCACGATGTAGGCCCGAGTGTGCGTGTCCTGGTCGACGCGAATGGTTGCTTCGGCCCGGGGGAGCGGCGTGAGACGGGCCGACGCCACCATCACCACCCCGAAGACGAAGAGGGTGAGCACCAGAAGTGCGATGATCTGTCCGGACCGCATGGGTGCGTTATCGACCACCCGCGGTCAGACGTGCGATTTTTGGCCAGAGACTCCCATCCACTGACATTGAGCCGCCGCGTCGAGACCTTACCATCCAGACAATAACCACCACGGCGAGGACGAAGCCGATCCCGGCCCGCCCCGGGATTTCCTCGATGGTGGAGCTCATGGACGACCCTCGACACTCTTCGATGCGGGTTTCCAGCTGTGACATGGCACTCGTCCGTGCTACGCTTCGACGTTCGCGACCATGTCGTAGGAGCAGACTGCGTGAAGACGGTGTACCTCGAGACCTTCGGTTGTCAGATGAACGAACTCGACAGCGAGCTCGTTCGCGGTCAATTGGAGACCCTCGGCTATCGCTTCTCGCCGGATCCCGCGAAGGCCGAGATCCTGCTCTACAACACCTGCAGTGTCCGTGAACACGCTGAGAACAAGGCCTACAGCAGGCTGGGATTGGCCGGTGTTCGAAAACGAGATGGTGAAGATCTCATCGTCGGCGTCCTCGGATGTATGGCGGAGCGGGATGGAATCGACATGCTCAGGCGATTTCCCCAGGTCGACCTGCTCTGCGGCCCTGGGGAGCTGGACAAGCTCCCATCCCTGATCGTGAACGTGGATCAGACCGACCGTGCACAGAGAGCCTCGATCGAAGACCGAGCGGCGCTCGCCGGGAACACCTCGCGTCGCTCCGCCGCGCTCACTGCAGCCACCGACGACCTCGAGTCCCTCGACCTCTCCAGAGCGTTCGATCCCGACCGAACCGCCGGTCGAGCCCGGAGCGCCTACGTTCGTATCACACGTGGCTGCAATAAGTTCTGCACGTATTGCGTCGTGCCGTACACCCGAGGTGCGGAAGTCCATCGTCCGCCGGTCGACATCGTCGAAGAGTGTCGACGCTTGGCGCACGCGGGTGTCGTGGAGGTGACGCTCCTCGGCCAGACCGTCAACCACTACCGCTACACCCATGGAGAAGCGACGGATGCGGAGGGTCGGGAGCGACCTCAGGTCGGACCGGGCCTCGCTGCCTTCCGGAATACGGTCGTCGAGGATGTGAACGTCACGACGTTCGCACGGCTTCTGGCCCGAATCCACGACGAGGTTCCGGAGCTCCCCAGAATCCGCTTCCTGACGAGCTACCCACGGGACTTCGGTGACGACGTGCTGGAGGTGATGGCGGCGCGACCAAGGATCTGTCGGTACCTGCACGTCCCCGCCCAAAGCGGCTCGAACCGCATCCTGAAACTCATGAATCGGGGTTACACCGTCGAGGAGTACCTGGAATTCGTTGATCGCGTACTCGATCGGCTGCCCGATGCCTGTATCGCCGGCGACATCATCGTCGGCTTTCCAGGGGAGACGGATGAGGACTTCGCCTTGACCAAGGCACTCCTCCGGCGGGTGCCCTTCAAGAACAACTACATCTTCAAGTACTCCCCGAGACCAGGTACCACGGCCATCGATCGGTTCGTGGATGACGTCGCTGAAGACGTCAAGAAGGCCCGAAACAACGAACTCCTCGCCGTGCAGGCGGAGGTCGGTGCCGAGACGCACGCCCAGTGGGTTGGTCGAACCGTTCCCGTTCTGATCGAACGAGTCACCGGACAGACCTCGGGTGCCAAGGCGACGAACGGTGAGTTCTCGGACGTTGATAGACGCGTCCAACTCGGCGTCGGACTGAGACCCACACCCGTGGTCCTACCAGAGGCACCTGCGGAGGCCTCCCTCGTCCAACTCAGCGGGCGAACACCTGGCGATTTGATTGTGGCGTTCGACGCCCCGTCCGGTCCAGAGCCCTCCTCGCTTCTTGGAACAATCGTTGAGGTCGAGATTCAGGAGAGTGGGCCCCTGATCCTCCATGGCCGGATGGTTCAGCACGCCGATTGAGTAAATCCTGAAATACTTATCAGACCATCCGGCCCCAACGCGGGATGGCCGGCAATCCTTTGTTTCACAGTGGCTTAGGGAGTTCTTTCCCTGAGGGTCGCCTCGCTTTCCACAGCGCTGAGGGGTGCTGGAGGGGTCTATCCGGCAAAAACCCTATGCCAAGTTCCGACTTGGCTTGACTCTGTCCGGACATGACGCATCTTTTCGGTGCCCATGGAGTGAGGAATGCTGACGTAGTGTTCCCCTCCAACTGTGTTCCCTTTGATTTGTGAGGAAAAAGTAAGATGAAGACCTCTGCCCTTGGTCTGGGAATGGCCGCTGTCGTCGCGTCCGCCGCTTCTGCCGACATCACCGGCGTTGCCGTGAACGCGTACTCTCAGGTTGTTGAAGACTTCGGTGGCGCTTCGGCCAGCCTCTACACGGTCGACGTGTACGCGCTGTCGGACGACTCCGCCGACACCCTTCTCAACGTGTTCAACATGAGCCTCGCGAGCTCCGCTTCGAGCTACTTCCAGAGCGCGACCGGCGCTGGATGGCTCCCCAACAACCTCGGTTCGATCTTCGATACCGAAGCCCTTCGCAAGGGTGACTCCTTCGTCACCATCGGTGGCTTCGGCCCCGACGCCGAGCAGGCCGTTGGTGCGGGTTCGGGCACTGGCCTCGACCCCAACTTCGGTGGTAACTCCAACGGGGCCCCCGGCAACCTCGCCGGTTGGTTCAACAGCAGCCCCCCGAGCCTCAACGGCGCGGTCGGCGACTCCCCCGTCGGCCAGGGCGTCCTCATCGGTCGCTTCTCGAGCGAAGGTGGCGAGTTCTCCCTCGAGGGCACCTCGCTCTCCATGACCTGGAACCAGGGCCTCGGTACCGGCCCCAGCCAGGGCACCTTCTCGATCGTCCCCGCCCCGGGTGCGTTCGCCCTTCTCGGCCTCGCTGGCCTCGCCGGCCGCCGTCGTCGTGGCTGAATGAGAAGCTAGCTACTCCTGAGTCCCATCTGTTCGGGACTCACAGGTATGGCACACCGGAATGCCGCGACCGTCACGGGTCGCGGCATTCCTCTTTTATGCGCGATGGGAACGCACCGCGGAACTCACCAGCGAGGCCAGGCACAGCGCGACGAGACACTCGAGTGCGAAGCGAGTCGTTCTCAGGTGACTCGTGAATTCGGGCACGAACCGCAGCTCCAGATCGAGATGTCCTGGAACCGGGATGAGGCAGGCAGGTGCCTGGAAAACCCTTGGGTTCGGCCCCTTGAGCGATAACATGAGGTCAGTGCATGCCGCAGCCGGAGGAGCGACTGCGACTCGATTCGCGACGGCATCCTGTTCCCGCACAAGGAGTACATCATGAAGATCCAGCACATCGCCGGGCTTGGCGCTGTATCCATCCTCGCCTCGACTGCAGCCGCGGACATCGTGTCAGCGCAGTTCGTCCAGTACCAGATCGCCACGGAGGACTTCGGTGGTGCCTCGGTAACCGTGAACGTCGAAGACATGTACCTCGTTTCGACTGACACCTCCGACGTCGTTCTCAATGTCTACAACTTCACGACCGGTATCGGCGCCGAATCGACACCGTTCTTCCAGAGCGCGACTGGTGCCGGCTGGCTCCCCAACAACCTCGGCTCGATCTTCGACACCGAGGCCCTTCGCCGGGCAGACTCATTCGTCAGCATCGGCGGCATGAATTTCAACGCTCCCGAACAGACCGTCGGCGCGGGCGAGGGCACTGGTCTCGACCCCAACTTCGGTGGTAACTCCGCCGCAGCGCCCAACGCCCTCGCCGGCTGGTTCAACAGCAGTCCGCCGAACCTCAACGGCCAGGTCGGTCTCCCCTCGGCTCTGGGCGGGAGCACCCTTGGCGTGCTTGTGGGCCGATTCAGCTCCACGGAGGCGTTCACCATGCTCGGATCGACCTTCTCCGTGACCTGGAACCAGGGGATTGGTACCGCACCGGAACAGGCAAGCTTCACGCTGGTCCCAGGTGCCCCCACAGCCCTTCTCATCCTCGGAGCTGCTGGACTCAACCCACGCCGTCGTCACGTCTGATTCGACCCTCCAAGACCTCACGAGAGCCGCACTTTGGAGTGGCCCCTGCTCTTTGAGAGTTGGGGCCACTCTGCTGTTGTACCGGGGGCACCATGCGGCCAAATCAGACGCCGCCTGATTCCAGGCTCGAGCCGGACGGTACGCAGGTCAGTGACCGAGAATCGGACCGCGTCGAGCAAGGCTCAACAGGAGCCCTCTCGATACCGAATTATCGGTCTTTTAATGATTGACGTCCCCGCCTTTAACTCGAACGAGCCCCCATAAATTGGCTCAGATCTCGCCCAAAGTCCCCTCTTTCGAGAACTACCGGCAAGGCCCCGGAGAACAGAGGCAAATCCCGCGTCTCATCTTTGACCACGAGACAGTGAGGGATATGTTCATGGAGTCCGATTCACGGTGTGCAGTGTGGCATCCGTCGGGCGGCCCTCTCTGCGAGAGGGCAACACAGGGAAAACGGCCGGCGATGTTCGCCGAGCTTGGAAAAGGGAATTAGAGAAATGAACAAGGCTCTTCTTGCCGGTATCGGCACCGCTGTTCTGACCACCGCCGCGTCGGCTGAAATTACCGGCGCTGTCGCGGTCAGCTACTCCAAGACCGTCGAGGACTTTGGTGGCGCGTCCACGAACCTCGGCATCACCGACATCTACCTGACGTCGAACGACGCGGCCGACGTCGCGTTGAACGTGTTTGACATGAACCTCGGCAGTGCCGCCCCCGCGAGCTACTGGCAGAGCGCGACCGGCGCTGGTTGGCTTCCGAACAACCTGGGCTCCATCTTCGACACCCAGGCGCTCCGCGAAGGCGACTCATTCGTCACCATCGGTGGCTTCGGCGCCGACGGGTTTCAGGGCCCAGGAGCGGGTCAGGGCACCGGCCTCGATCCGAACTTCGGTGGCAACTCCGCCTCCGCCCCCGGCGCGCTTGCCGGTTGGTTCAACAGCAGCCCCCCGAACGTCAACGGCAGCGTGCAGGCGCTTGACGCCATCGGCGGCGGACTCGGCGTCCTCATCGGCCGATTCTCGGTCGCGAACAGCGATGCTCCCGACATGATCGGTACTGACATGAGTGTCACCTGGAACCAGGGACTCGGTACCGGCGGCCAGCAGGGCTCGTTCAGCGTCGCTGCTGTGCCCGCTCCGGGCGCGCTGGCCCTGATGGGTCTTGCCGGTCTTGCCGGACGTCGCCGACGCGGCTGAAGCACGACTCGATCAAATCCATCCCTAGTAAGTTCCTCATCGCCCCGGCTCCCTGCGGCCGGGGCGATGTTCTTTTGAAGAGCGAGGGACATCGAGCCTCGGATGGACCGCACGCCGAGTACATCCCAACCGATCCGCATGCCCGAACGAGGAGGTAACAGCTGGAAACTGAGATTCTCTTCGGAATTCGATTGTGCCTATCAACTGGCGGCCTTACCTTAGGACTACAGGTCCTCACGGTTCACATGCCGGTGCGACCTGTCCCGTGGTCATCCAACCCCCCTTCGTGTACCGCTATCAGAAAAGGATGACTCCCATGACAAGACTTGCATTCCTCGGTGCCAGCGCGGTGATAGTCGTCGCGTCAAATGCCGACGCTTCGGCGTTCTGGCGCACGATCGAAACGGTCTCATACTCGCGGACGGTCGAGGACTTCGGCGGGGCCGCAGGGACCGTCTACATCACAGACGCCTATTGGACCTCCCCCGATCCCGACGACGTGCTTCTGAACATCTACAACGTGGACCTGGGGAGCGGCGCCCCCTCCAGCTTCTACCAAAGTGCGACCGGTGCTGGCTGGCTTCCCAACAACCTGGGCTCCATCTTCGACACCCAGGCGCTCCGCGAAGGCGACTCATTCGTCACCATCGGTGGCTTCGGCGCCGCCGGTCTCCAGAGCCCGGGAGCGGGTCAGGGCACCGGTCTCGATCCGAACTTCGGTGGCAACTCCGCATCAGCCCCCGGCAATCTTGCCGGTTGGTTCAATAGCAGTCCCCCGAGCCTCAACGGCCGCTTGCAGGCTCAGGACGGGCTCGGTGGCCGCTTGGGTGTACTTATCGGTCGGTTTGCGTCGCTCGATCAGACGCCGGACATCTTCGTCGGAAGCCTCGGTGCTCGAGCGGAGTTCACCTGGAATCAGGGTCTCGGCACCCCCGCCCAACAAGGGTCATTCCCGGTCCCCACGCCTGGCGTCATCGCCCTCATGGCCCTTGCCGGCTTCACCGGCCGGCGTCGACGCAACTGAATCTTGCCGATCACTCCAACACAGTCTTGCGAATCGCAGCCATCGCCCCGGCTCACTGAGTCAGGGGCGGTGTTTTTGGCTTTCCGTCCCCGAAACTTCATTATTGGCCAGATCGATTTGACTGGTCGTACTTGCGGGGTATGGTCTGGGAACCTGAGGCGTTACGTAATTGCGTCAAACAGGGAGCCCTTCTAGGGATAGGGCGACACAGGGATTTGGCCAGCGAAGTGAGCTGGACTAGGAAAAGGAACTTAGAGATATGAATAAGGCTGTTCTTGCCGGAATAGGCACTGCTGTTCTGACCACGGCTGCGTCCGCCAACATCACAGGCGCCGTCGCTGTCAGCTACTCCAAGACTGTCGAAGACTTTGGTGGGGCCAGCGCCTCCGTGGGCATCACCGACATCTATTTGACGGCGGACGACGCGGCCGACGTCGCGTTGAACGTGTTTGACATGAACCTCGGCGCCAGCGCCCCCGCGAACTACTGGCAGAGCGCGACTGGCGCCGGATGGCTTCCCAGCAACCTCGGCTCCATCTTCGACACCCAGGCGCTCCGCGAAGGCGACTCGTTCGTCACCATCGGTGGCTTCGGCGCCGACGGGTTTCAGGGCCCAGGAGCGGGTGAGGGCACTGGCCTGGACCCCAACTTCGGCGGTAACTCCGCTTCGGCACCCGGCTCGCTTGCCGGTTGGTTCAACAGCAGCCCCCCGAACCTCAACGGCAGCGTGCAGGCGCTCGACGCCATCGGCGTTGGACTCGGTGTCCTCATCGGCCGATTCTCGGTCGAGAATGGCGATGCTCCCGACATGCTCGGCACCACCCTCAGCGTCACCTGGAACCAGGGCCTCGGCACCGACGGTCAGCAGGGCACCTTTGCGGTCTCGGCGGTCCCCGCCCCCGGCGCACTGGCCCTGATGGGTCTCGCCGGTCTCGCGGGACGTCGCCGACGCGGCTGAATCGGACCTGTCCGAACCCAACTCCTTCGAGTTCTTCATCGCCCCGATCCTTGTGATCGGGGCGATGTCTTGGGGGATCGAAGAATGTGCAGAGCGATCGGAGTACGAGCAGCGACACACTCCAAGACGACATCCGGCCGGCGTCGGACATGAGACATCAAATCGACCGTCTCAGGTCCGTTTCGGTGAACCTCAAGGTTCGGTCGTCGTCCAAAATGGTAATCCCAGTGCTTTTCAGATCGAAAACCTCACCGGTGAGCCATACTAGATGACGAGACTAGGTTCATCGATTCGAGTAGGTGTTTATCAGATCTGACGAGCCGGGCCGACCCCACGAGGAATGCCTGGATCAACCCCTTCGAGGCGGGATCCGTCAAACCGTTTCTTCCGGAGCACCTTCGTGCCACGACTCTCCCAACCCGTCCGTCCATTCCTGCTCGCGGTGACATGCGGGATCTCATCACTCGCCGCGACCGCGGCTTCGGAAACCACCGAAAAGCCGAACCGCGTGCGTGACGTCGAGCTCCGAGTGGACGGGCCGAAGGCACCGAAGCCGCTGCCCCCGATCGACATCAACAACAGTCGCATCGAGTCATACGAACTCGTACAGCTCGATCTCCCCGCGAACATTCCCGAGGCGTTCGACCTCGAATTCGAATTCGAAGGCAGGCCGATCTCGATCGAGCTCCAGCAGCATTCCATTCGAGGCGAGGGATTCAGACTGTTCGTGGACCACGGCAACGGTGTTCTGGTGAACACTGCGATCGAAGATCCCCGAACCTACCGAGGGATCGCATTCGGCCTGGACCGTGACACCAGCTCCGCGAGCCTTCTCGACTCCGGCATCAGCCTGATGGTGCATCGCACCATCGGCCCGGATCTGGCCATCCAGCCCGCCAGCGATTTCGAACTCGATGTCCCACCCAACACCCACGTGGTGTATTGGGCCGACCAGGCCTTCGCCGAGGGACATTGCGGCACCGAGGCACCCGATCCGGCCATCGACGCCGGCCCCGTCCCACTCGCACCCGACCAGGGTGGAGTCGCAGGGACGTCGCTCTACCTCGTCGAGGTTGGAATCGACTGCGACTACGAGTTCTATCAGCGACTCGGAAGCTCGGTGAACAACACGGTGAACAGCGTCGAGCTGATCATGAACAACACGAACATCATCTACGAACGCGACGTCGACATTCGCTTCGAGATCACGACGCTGGTCGTTCGTGCCAACTCTTCCGATCCCTACTCGTCCTCGACGATCAACGGGCGTCTGAACCAGTTCGTCAGCACCTGGAGTTCATCGCCTGAAAACGAGATCTTCCGGGACGTCGCCCACATGTTCAGCGGATTCAACTTCTCCGGTGGCGCGATCGGCCTCGCGTATGTCGGCGTGGTCTGCAACACCGGAGCGGCCTACGGGGTGGTGGAGAGCCTGTACACGAGCAATCTCACGTTCAGAACCTCCCTCTCCGCCCATGAACTGGGACACAACTGGGGCAGTGACCACTGCGACAGTACGAGCTCCTGCCACATCATGTGCTCGTCCAATGGCAGTTGCAACGGAATCAACGGGTCCAATCTCAAGTTCGGCCCGTTTGCCCAGAGTGAGATCACCTCGTATCGCAACAGCGGCAACGGCAGCTGCGTACCGGTGATCGGCGACCCCATCGCCCTGCCCTTCGAGGACAACTTCGAATCGCAGCCGTCCGTCAGCGACTGGATCCACAACAACGGTGCCGTCGCGACCACCACGGCGGTGAACGAGCCCAGCGGCATCCGCGCACTCAATCTGGATGCGACCAGCGGACTCGACTATGGAGACGACGAGATCCGAACCAATTTCCTGCTGATGAACACGCCGACCGTCTATGCGTCGTATTTCGTACAGCACCGGGGCGTCGAAGCCGGCGAGTCGCTCTTCTTCGAATACCAGAACGTCTCCGGGGACTGGGTGACGATCCAGGAGCACGTCTCCGACGGGACGGATCAGACGGAGTTCGTCTTCTTCGAGCATCTCCTTCCGACTCCTGCTCGCTACAACGGAAGCCGCCTGCGATTCAGAACCGACGTGGACCAGTCGAACGACGACTTCTTCATCGACGACTTCCGGGTCGCGACCGACCCGGGCGTCTCGGTGGGCAACGATGAATGCAACGTGGCGGAAACCGTCTTCAACGGCCCAAACGCCTTCACGACCGAAGGCGCCACCGACAGCGGCATCGACGACGCGGTGAACTGCTCGACCGCGAGTGGCCCCGCCGTGCGTCGAGACGTCTGGTTCAGCTACACCGCGACCTGCACCGGTCCCCTCGAATTCTCCACCTGCGGATCGAGCGACTTTGATCTCCGAATGAGCGTGTACCTCGCATCCGGTGGATGCCCATCGAGCGGGACGTCTCCATTCGCATGCAACGACGACGGGTGCGGCACCGACGCGTTGATCAGCACCTTCACCCTCGCCGGTCAGACGTACCTCATTCGGATCGGCAGCTCCGATGGAAGCACGGGCAATGCCGTCCTGAACATCGACTGCGGCAGCCTGCCGCCGCCGAGCAACGACGAGTGCTCCGATGCCATCGCGGTGAGCGAAGGGTCGAACTTCGCAACGACCCTCAACGCCACGGACAGCGGCGTCAACTCCCAGCTCAGCTGCAGCGCATCCGCGGGTCCCTCCGTGCTCAGCGACGTATGGTTCAGCTACACCGCGGGCTGTACGGGCTCGGTCGAGATCTCGACCTGCAACGCCCCCTTCGACAGCCGTCTCGACGTCTACGATGCGAGCGGCGGATGCCCGAGCTCCGGGGATGCGTCGCTCACCTGCGACGACGATTCCTGTGACGACGATGGCTCGGCCACGACGCTTCTCTTGGAGGGCCAGACCATCCTGATTCGCGTCGGAAGTTCGGACGGAACCACCGGCGACTTCAGTCTCGAGGTCAATTGCACGCCGTTCGAGGATCCATGCCCCGCCGACTTCGACGGGAGCGGCACGGTCGACGGCGCGGACCTCGGCGCCCTCCTTGGAGCCTGGGGAACCGACCTCGGGGACCTGAACGCCGATGGTGTGACCGACGGAGCCGATCTGGGCATCTTCCTCGGGGCCTGGGGAGCGTGCTGAGACCTCGATGAGGAGCCCCTGAAATCCAAACTCTTCAACCAACACCGCCGACGGCAGGGCCGTCGGCGGTGTGTGTCTTCCGGTTCTCGAAGCCCGCTTTACTCAGCGGGGTCGGGTCGCCTGCACGGCGGGACTCTGCGTGATGATCGGTGCCGCGGTCTTGAGGAGATCCTCGGCGTAATTCGTCTCCTCGCGCCGCTTCGTGATGGGTCCGACCGGATCGCCCCGGAGGAACTGCCTGATCAGCCGCTCGTCCTCGGTCAACTCTCCAATCTCGTCATCGGGCATCTTTCTGATTTCGTCGAACTCCGCCCTCGTTCCGATCTGAAGAACGCGCCCCTTGTCCAGCATCACCATCCGGTCGGCGATCGTGAAGGCCGAATCCATCTCGTGCGTGACGACGACGCTGGTCACTCCGAGCTTCTTCGTCAGATCGACGATCAACTGATCGATCTCGGCACTGGTCACCGGGTCGAGCCCGGCCGACGGTTCGTCGTAGAAGAGGATCAGAGGGTCGAGCGCGAGCGCTCTGGCCAGGCCGGCCCGCTTCTTCATCCCTCCCGAGATCTGCGCCGGAAGCTTCTCGGCGTGCTCCCGAAGTCCCACCAGCTCGAGCTTGATCTTCACCTGGATGTCGATGATCGTGGGATCCAGATCGGTGTGCTCCTCCAGAGGAAGGGCGACGTTCTGAGCGAGCGTCATCGATTGGAACAGGGCCCCCGACTGGAAGAGGATGCCGAAGTGCTGACGGACCTCGTTGAGAGTCGCCTCGTCGATCTCGTCGATTCTCCTACCCAGCATCGTGATGCTCCCCTCCGTGGGAGGGAATGAGCCGATCAGCATCCTCAGGAACGTCGACTTGCCGCAGCCCGACCCGCCCATCACGACGAGGGTCTCACCCCGCACGATGTCGAGATTCAGGCCGTCCAGAACGACCTGGTTGCCGAAGACCTTCTTGAGGCCGCGCACTTCGATGATCGGCTCGCCCGGC